>QMVU01000240.1 GCA_003661265.1 Thermoproteota archaeon
GAAGTAGACGTCCCGTCTTTTGACAGGTCCATGTACGACGGATACGCTCTCAGGGCCGAGGATACGTACGGAGCTGATGAGGAGAATCCGGTAACCTTGAAGATCATAGGAACCTCTGAGGCTGGAAAGCCATTTCAAGGGTTCGTATCACATGGACAGGCTGTTGAAGTAGCTACTGGGGCTGTAATCCCACCAGGGGCAAATGCCGTTGTTCTCGTGGAGAGGACCGAGAGTAGAGGTGATACTCTCCTTGTCTTCAAGTCAGTTCCTCCTGGAAAGAACATTCAAGGGGCGGGAACTGATGTAGCAGCAGGAGAAACTGTCTTACAATCTGGCACACTTCTAGGTCCTAGAGAAATTGGACTGCTGGCAGCAATCGGCAGAACAAGGGTAAAAGTCCTGAAAAAGCCTGTTGTAGCCGTTTTTAGCACGGGCAACGAGCTCGTTACCCCGGGAAACCCGTTGGATTATGGCAAGATATATGACATCAATTCCTACACCATTTCAACCTCGATTCTTGAAGATGGAGGGGATCCAAGGATTCTAGGTATATTGCCGGACGATTTTGACTCAATATTGGAGGGAATAAGGGAAGCCCTTGAGTGGGCGGACCTAGTGCTCATCTCTGGAAGCACGAGCGCTGGAGCGGGCGACGTTGTCTACAAGGTAATAGAGAGAGCGGGAAAGCCAGGGGTACTCGTTCATGGTGTGGCAATGAAGCCCGGAAAGCCATTTATTTTGGGTTTGGTCCGGGATAAGTTCATCATAGGACTGCCTGGATATCCGACCAGCGCGCTTATCACGTACAGGAAGTTTGTGTCGCCTCTGATAAGGAGGATGGCTGGTCTTCCCACCCTTAAGCTTACTCCCATAAGAGCTAAGATCGGTAGAAGAGTTCGATCTCCCCTCGGAAGGAGGAACTTTCTTCCTGTAGCAGTAATATCGGACGCAGAGGGGGGAGCTCTAGCCTTTCCTATACCAACGGGATCGGAAGCCATATCAACCCTTAGCAGGGCGGACGGATACATAGAAATACCGGAAAACGTGGAATATCTGGAGGAAGGGGAAGAAGTCCTCGTCTTTCCCTTTCAAGAAGGGTTAAGACCCGCTGACTTAGGGTTCATAGGGAGTCATTGCCCTGGAGCCGACCTCCTTCTCTCAATTTTAAGGAAGAGGGGAGAATTTAGAGTAGTCCGCATAAACGTGGGGTCTTTAGGAGGTTTTGAAGCCATTAGATCCGGAGAAGCTGATGTCGCTGGGGTGCACGCCTTAGATCCTGAGACAGGAGAATATAACGTTGGCTTCCTGGAGGGCTACTCCTTAAAGGGAGTGGCCAGGCTTGTTAGGGGATACAAGCGTGTTCAGGGTCTAATAGTTGCTAGGGGGAATCCCAAGGGAATCAAAGGGATAGAAGACCTGTTAAGGGAGGACGTAAGATTCGTGAACAGGAACAGGGGCTCCGGAACTAGAATCTTATTGGATTTCCTAATCGAGAAGTTGGCTTCAAAGGAAGGTCTTCCAGTCGAAGAGCTAAGAAAGCGCATAAATGGTTATGATTTCGAGAGGAAGACGCACTCTGGAGTTGCAGAAGCAGTTTTAAGGGGGGAAGCGGATGTAGGTCTTGGGATAGAGTACGTAGCAAGGATTAAGGGATTGGATTTCATTCCCTTGACCACCGAAAGGTATGACTTCCTCGTAAGGATCGATAGGTTAGATAAGCACTCGGTCAAACTGTTTCTCCAAATCCTTAAGTCTGAGGAGTTCATCAGGCAGCTTTCTGAAATGCCTGGATATCTGGTCGATGAGAGCATCGGTTCCTTCGTGATGAATCAGCCCTCGTAGCCTCTCGCAACCCAGACGACGTGCCCCGCTTCGGGCAGGATGAGCTCCCTGAGGGCTAACTCGACGCCTTTAGTCGAACCGGGAAGACAGAAAATAGCCTTACCTCTGCATATTCCACCGGCAGCCCTGCTTAGCATGGCAGCAGCTCCGATCTCCTTGAAACTAAGGTATCTAAATAGTTCACCGAATCCTGTTATTTCCTTCTCGAAGAGATCGCTTACAGCTTCTATTGTAACATCCTCTGGATGTAAACCAGTCCCTCCACATAGAACAATTACATCTGCTTCATTTAAGGCGCTCTTTAACTCCTCTCTTATCGAGAAGATCTCATCTGGTAAGACCTTCCGTATTACAACAGAATTTCCAGCCGATTCTATTAGCTTTACCGCTAGGTCTCCGGTGGGATCCGTGAATTCCTTCCCCTCTTTCATAGCCTTAAATCTAGAAGAACTGACGGTATAAACAGCGTATTTCAGCTTCTTAGGGGATTTCTCCCTGTGCTCTTCAACGGAGCTTCTCATCTACCCTAGGTGGTTAAGGATTATTATTAAATCCGATATGACAAAATGGGCAATTCGGTATGATACTCAAAGACCCCTACGACAGGCCTTTGCTCAACCTTAGGATCTCCGTTAACCACGAGTGCAACCTTAATTGCTTCTTTTGTCATGCTGAAGGTTATCGCGTTGAGGACAAGGAGCTAATGACCCCTGAGGATATAAGCCAACTTGTGGAAATCCTAGCGGAGTTCGGAATCAGGTCGGTAAAGTTAACAGGAGGCGAACCTCTCCTCAGAGATGATTTAGAGGAAATAGTAGCTGGAATAAAGAGGGTTAGACGCGTTGAGGACATTGGACTGACCACAAATGGCGTCCTCTTGGAGGATAGAATTGAGTCCCTGGTCGAAGCTGGTCTCGACAGGGTCAACGTGAACATCCCCTCTCTGGATAGAGCGATGTATAGACGCATTACTGGAGCTGATGTCCTTGAGAAGGTACTTAGGGGTGTGGAGAAGTCCCTCTCTTCGGGTGTAAAGCGCTTAAAAATCAATAGGGTTATGCTGAAGGGACTAAACGACATGGAACTCGATCCTTTAATTGAATTCGCGGC
>QMVU01000241.1 GCA_003661265.1 Thermoproteota archaeon
GGTCTCGGCATTTGGCATGTTCAGGGGCTTCAGACCACCAATAGGACCAAGAGGCGGCTATTATCCTCCGACCGGTATATACGGTTACCTAGGGCTAAGGGCCCTAGCGTCCATAATAGTGATGATAATATCGCTGATCTTCAACGGCTGGACCATCTCCATGGTGAAGCAGGGAGTCGAGCAGAACGTCATAGACTTAAGCTCCAGCCTCTCATACACCCTCTCAAAATTCGTCCCTCTACTAATAGCCTCCATTCTCGTGGGTATAATAGTGGGAATAGGACTTCTCTTATGCGTAATACCTGGATTGATAGCGCTCATCTTGCTCGCCTTGACACTACAAGCCGTGATCGTGGACGATTACGGGGCAGTGGAGTCCCTCTCAGTGAGCTTCAATATCGTTAAGAGGAACTTCTTCGAGGTTCTAATAATAGTCATCGTGCAGTTCGTTGTGGCTTTCATTCTGGGATCAGTCCCCTACATAGGCAGCATACTGGCTGAACTCGCCGGAGCCTACTTCACAGTCCTCCTCACCTTGCTGTATTATGGCAGAAGGACTCCAAGATCAACTATCACGGTGTAAGAATGGATATAGAGACTGAACAGAGACTCATAGCTATTCTCCTCTCCCTTTTTCTTTTGACCTTTGCAACTCTTGTCCCTATGGAGCCTGGACAAGAGGAATTGCCGTTCCCATGGATATCTTGTCCCTACAGATCGATAACGGGTAAGCCCTGCCCTCTTTGTGGTTCTACAAGGGCCTTCATCCACACGGCTCATGGACACTTCTCAGATGCGTGGGAATTAAATCCAATCGGCATGTTCGCGTACTTCGGAGTGTGGATCCTCCTGCTATACGAGACCTGTATGTTGTTGAGAAAAAGGGTGAGGTCGCGTTGAAACTAAGAGCCCTGGAGCCAGGACCTGTACTCCTCGAAAAGCTCATCTACCTCGATCTTCCATCTCTTAAAGTCCTCAGGTGATTTGGGATACGAGTAGTAGAGTTCCCTTGCCTTATCCATGTAATCCTTTACTTTCTTAAGCCTAGCTAATAGAGAAGGCCTAGATAGAAGCCTAATCGCTGAGGAAACCTTTGATATGAGGGTTGAACCAAGATCCCCTTTATATCCGATCTCACCAACGTCAGCTGAGCTTATAACTCCCTTCTCGAACACGAAGTTCAACTCCTCATCGCTCATCAGTTGCAAGTACATCCTCAAGACATCGAGACCAGCCTGCTTCGCTCCATATAGCTCCATGTACCTATTCTGATAGCTCCAGAGTCCCTTTACCGATGGATCTTCCCTAGAAAGGGCCTCTTCAATGGCTTGAGCTGCCGACTTCGCACTTAACATGGCCGGTCCCATTCCCCCGCCGTGAATTGGGTTGGCCGTGCAAGCTGCATCGCCTACAGCAACGAAGCCGTTCCAGACCATGCAGGATATCGTCCTTCTGGTCGGACAAATTCCCCCTCCGGCATGTATCACCAGTTTTATCCGTCCAAGCTTGGGTCTAACGTACTTCTCGTAGTTTTTCTGTGGATTTGGACTGCTCCCCCCTCCCTTTACGCCCAATCCAACGTTTACTGTCCTCTCGTTCTTAGGGAACCACCACCAATATCCTCCCGGAGCTATAACAGTCGACAGATAGATTACCGCATACCCCGTCTCCACCCCGTCCATCTCTATTATTTCCCTATAGCAGACATCGTAATCCTCAGGAGGCACCTTCTCAGAGACCGGCCATTCCGCTGGTAGCCTGCTCCTCACAACGGCTGGAACGCCAGTCGCATCTATTGTAACGGTTGCCTCAATTTCCTTCCTCTCCCCCGCCCTCAGATCAAAGACCTCCAAGCCCTTTAGCCAAGATCCATCTACAATCGGCTTTAAAACAGCGTGCTTATCCAGAAGCTCTGCACCTGCATCTAAAGCCATTTTTCGCAATCTTTTGATGAAAAGAGGTCTATTTAGGGCATATCCCTCTCCTCCAACTATGACCTCGTCTTTCTCGTTCGGAGCAACTACCTTAACTCCTTTGAAGGTCCCAGCGAGTTCCTCCCCTGAGGGATGAGGGATGCCCACGTTATCGAAGTGGTGCTTACCTATGGCGTCTCCGCAGACCTTCATCGTATCGTCCCTGCTCTTTTGCTCAAGGAGAATTACTTCGAATCCACTAGATGCTAGAAAGAAGGATATTAGGGAGCCTGCAACTCCTCCTCCAGCTACTAGGACATCACACCTCTCATGCATATCTCACACCTAATGCTAAAATCAAATCAAATTGTGCAATGAAACCTAAAAATAGCGAAGTATGGCTCATAAAACTAAGTGAGGTATGTCTCACCTGAGCCTAGATGAAGACATAAGGATAGCTATTGAGAGAAAGTTAAGGCAGACCATAGATGGAATAGAGGAAACACTGCATCAGATTATAGAGAGGAGGAAGATTCGCATAGAGGACATAAGAAATGCCCTATTAAAGCTAAAGCCAAGTTTTTCCTTCCTATCGCAGAGGTGGGTTCTCGAAATACTTTACGTCCTGTTATTTATGGGCCCCCTAGGGTTCAACGAGATGAAGAAGATGCTAGATGTAAGCTCAAGAAGCCTCTCTGATAAGTTGAAATCCTTGGAATCCCTGGGATATGTCAAGCGTAACGTGACACACGGACCACCCGTCAGGACATCCTATGAGCTCACTAGGAGGGGGATGGAGGTCTCCCTACTCGCTCTCCCTCTGATCTACTACATGTCATCTAATGTACCAGATGTTGAACGCTAACCATAAATCGGGTCAGAGTTCTGAATAAGGGGTTAGGAGTGGAATCTAAGATGGAGAAGAAGAGGCCCAAGCGGATAGATTTTGTGATAGAGCAGTACGGAAAGATGAAAAA
>QMVU01000242.1 GCA_003661265.1 Thermoproteota archaeon
AGTTTTAGATATGTGGAAGAGGAGATTCGGAGAGGAGGTTTACAAAGTAGTTTCGTCCTTCTTCCCTGTAGATAGGGACATAATAGATTACATCTCCGGGGCACCAGGGATAGCGGATGAATTCATACTGGCCTACATCTTGGACATATTCTCCTCTAATACATATGATTACATTATCTGGGATGCAGCCCCAGCCGGAGGATCGCTGAGACTCCTGAAGATAGAGGAAAAATTCTACAAACACTTAGGAGATGCTTCCAAGTTATATCTATCGCTCAAATCAACGTTAGACAAGATAAGGAGGATAAAAGGAAAGGATCCTTTGGAGGTAATAGGGGAATGGAGAAAGCTGGCAGAAGACGTGCTTGAACTGATATCCTCTAAGAATTTCGCGGTCTACCTCGTTGCCATACCAGAGTGGCTAGGTTTCTCCCAAACAAGAAGGATTTTCAATGAACTAAGAGAGTTTAACGTAAGGGTTCCGGCTCTGATAATAAACCAGGTTGCTGTTAGAGGAATTTGTGACTGCGATCTTTGGCTGAAGAAGGTTAAAATTCACGAGAAGTACGTTAATATGCTAACAGAGGATTACAAATCTAAAATGGAGGTTATAGTGGTTCCAATACAACCGTATGAGATAAGGGGCATGGAAGCGCTTGGTAAGTTCTCCAAGAACCTGGAAGAGGTTTTAGCTAATGAACTAATGTAGCCGTTTCCTTACTTACCCTCGCTCAATAACGAATTCTTCGAATTTAGAGAGTTCCTATGAGATATCCTATTCCTAACAAGAGTTGAGTTAGCAAAACGACGACGACATTGGCTCCCAATGCAGGAATGAGTTTCTCCACATTATCGTAGTTTTCTGTTGAGAGCTTGATCGCCTTAAGCCCTGCAGGAATTGTGATCAGGCTAATGAGGGATTGTAAGGGCATGAAGCCCAAGATAGATGCTAGAATAATCCACAGATAAACAAAGATCGTGAGAAAAGAGTAAATCCAAGAAGCTTTCCCTCTCCCCAACGAAATTACCAAGTTCCTCCTTCCCGCCATCTTGTCTGCCTCTAAGTCCGGGAATTCGTTTAGAAGCAATAAGTTAAAAACGAGAATTCCCGATGGAACGGAGGAGATAAGTGCGTTTAAGGAGTAGGATTCAGTCTGTACCAAATAAGAACCGAGTACTGGCAGAAAACCCATGCCTAGACCAGCAGCTAACTCACCCAGAAGCCATCTTGCAAGATGAGTTGTATAAAATAGGACGAAGATCCCTCCAAGCAAAATTATCGGGACTAGTAGCAGCTTAACGATAAGCAAGAAGAAGACCCCTATCACTGCACCAAGCAAGAAGCAGAGAATGCCAAAATAATATGCCTTCCTAGGGTCTATGAGCCCCGCTGGTAAAACGCCGCTCCCACCGCTAAATGGGGTCTTAACGGTCTTGAAATCGAGATCGCTCTTGTAGTCAAAGTATTCGTTAAGCACATTAACGCTTATGTGCAAGAGGACTAAACCTATGAGAGCTAGAATTGCACGAAATGGGGAAAAGTAACCCTCATATAAAGCGATTGATGTTCCTAAGAACACTAAAATGATGGATAGAGGTAAGAAGTTTATTCTTGCCACAGAAAGCCACGCTTTTACCGTCATTTCGATTTCCCCCCTTTAGGCATCCTTCGGAGAAAAGCCCTTCTTATAACGTTTTTTATTACTTAAGTTATTGAGTTATCGATGTTTTATGCCAGTTGATCCTCTAAAGATAAGAGAGGACTTCCCGATATTGAAGAGAGAGGTGAATGGACATCCCCTCATATATCTAGATAACGCAGCAAGTAGCCAAAAGCCTAGGCAAGTAATAGAAACAATCACAAAGTTCTATGAAAGTTACTACGCGAACATACACAGAGGGATTCACACATTAAGTCAGGAAGCCTCAGAGGCCTATGAGGAAGCCCACAAAAAGGTAGCTAAGTTTATATCAGCTTCTAGCCCAGAGGAGATAATATTCGTCAGGAATACTACGGAAGCCATAAATTTAGTCGCATATTCTTGGGCTTTACGTCATCTACGGCCCGGTGATGAGATCTTAACAACGCTGATGGAACATCACAGTAACATAGTTCCATGGGAAGTACTCTCCGAAATTAAGGGCATTCGGGTAAGGTATGTCGGAGTTACGAAGGAGGGGACGTTGAATTATTCGGAGTTTGAGGAAAAATTATCAGAGAAAACGAAATTAGTTGCTGTAGTTCATGTATCCAATGTTTTGGGGACAATTAATGATGTTAAGACGATAGGAAAGCTGGCCCACGAGGTAGGGGCCCTAATCCTGGTGGACGGTGCACAATCCGTGCCTCACATGCCTGTCAACGTAAAGGAGCTTGATTGCGACTTTCTAGCTTTTTCCGGCCACAAAATGCTTGGCCCAAGCGGAATAGGAGTTCTCTACGCTAGGAGGGAGATCTTAGAGTCCATGGCTCCCTTCCTTGGGGGCGGGGGGATGATAAGCAAGGTTCACTTTGATGCATCCGCGGGTAGGTGTAAGATAGACTGGAACGTTCTCCCCTGGAAATTTGAGGCAGGAACTCCCAACATAGAGGGAGGAATCGGCCTGGGTGCTGCCGTCGATTACCTAATGTCCATAGGGATGGATGAAGTTAGGAAGTACGAGGAGAGACTGGTGTCTTACGCACTGGATAGGATGAACGAGCTGAGGAAAATCGAGGTTTACGGTCCTCTTGATCCAAAAAAGAGGGGGGGAGTGATCTCGTTTAATTTGAATGGAATGAGCCCCCACGACGTTGCGATGATAATGGATCAAAGCGGAATAGCGATAAGAAGTGGTCTTCATTGCGCGGAGCCTCTACATGAAGCAATAGGAGCTTCTAATGG
>QMVU01000243.1 GCA_003661265.1 Thermoproteota archaeon
AGATGGAACCCATCCATGAGGGCTATCAGTCATATTACTCTGAATAACAGCAAGGTGAAGTTAAATGAAGCTCTTTCTCTTAGCTTTTGACGGTCTTGACCCCTATCTAGTAGAGGAGTGGTCCCCACTTCTACCGCATCTGAGGCAGAGAAAATGGAGTGCTTATCAGAGCAGCGAAGAAATCTTAACGCCTTATCTTTGGGCCTCTATAATAACAGGGCTTCCTCCTAAGGAGGCTTTACCTGCAGTTCACTCGGTGGTTCCTGTGAACCCGATTTTCAGGTGGGCCAAGAAGAATCTGAGATTTCTGAGAGGTCTTGGTTTAGGTAAATTTGTGAAGAGAAGATGGGTGAACAAGTCTGACTTAGCTTCTCCAGCCATCTTTGATGTCGTTGAAAGATCAATAGTGATAGATTTCCCAGCATATAACTGGCACATGGACTTTGAGATATGCGTTAAGTATCCATACTCAAAGGTGATTGGGGACAAGGAGAAATCAGAGATCCTCTTTACTACTGTCCAAAGTCACGATAGAGAGAAGATTCAGATGGCGGAGAGAATTCTCATGAATGATCATTCATGGGATATCTTCGCGATATGGATATACAGTACAGATATGGTAAACCATCTATATTGGAGAGACAGGCTCAAGATCCTGAAGACCTACAAGATGGCCGATTCGTTTGCCGAGAGAATTCAAAAGCTGCTCCCTGATGATTGCGCTATGGTTATCATGAGCGATCATGGTGGGTGGAGAGGAGTGCACAGGGATAAGGGATTTGTTTCCGTGAATAAGGATATGGAACTACCATCGAAGACAGTTGACTTCTACAATTTCTTCTTGAAAATACTTAATGAACCTGGATAGGAAAGCAAGTTGGGCATGTAGCTGTCTAGACCCCCTAAGGATGAATGCCTTTTCCTAATCAACAAGGAATTAAGGTTAGGCTAAGAATTAAGGAATATATTGGAGTTATATGGGTGAAAGAGCTGTTGTTTTTAGGGTTCGCGGGACACTTTTTATTTAAGTGACAAAGGTTTCTCTCAGGAGATGTAACCTGATTTACTCAAACAAAGTTTGGAAGACATGCTTTGCCATCCTGTTTTTCACCTTAATTCAACTACCGTTGGTTGCTGTAGGTTCTGGGCCCACAACAGGTCAATTTAGTCTTGAGCACACTCATGAATGGCAGGATGCGAAAGCGAATGCTTACTCCATCTGTTCGGCTGACGTAGATAATGACGGAGTCTTGGAGATAATTACTGCGGGATGGGTCTCCAACGACCTCAGAGAGGGACAACTGAAAATTTGCACGTGGGATCAGGTATCTTTCATGGTGGAGAAGGAAGAACTGTTTAAGATAAATGGAATGGACACCGTAGCGCATGGAGTTGCCGTGAGCGACCTGGATAAAGACGGAACTCCAGAGATCGTTCTCACGGGATATGCATGGGATGCAAATCACAACTTCTTCGGCTGGTTGAGGGTGTATCATTGGGATGGCACCTCTCTAACTGCATTGGATACTAAAACATGGTCAGGAAGTCAAGCAACCTCTCTTAACGTTGAGGTGGGCGACATCGACGGCGATGGAACTGACGAGATAATAACAGCTGGATTAGCAGGGGAATGGGAGTCTATGAGCGCCCATCTGTGTGTCTGGAGCTGGAATACGGGACTACATCTGGAGGAGAGCAAGAAATGGTCTAGGGAAGGAAGTACGTTGTCGAAGTGCTACGACATCGGGCTAGGAAGATTGGACGGAAGGATCATGATAGCGACCGTCGGATACTTCGAGCTCGGAGATAAGACCCACGCTGAGCTTAGGCTCTGGGAGTATGGGTCAGGTCTTACTTTAGTTGCCTCTACTGACTGGGAGTCGGAAGGAAATACATTCGTAACAGGGGTTCTCATCGAAAACAACAGAATTTACACGGTTGGTATGTCGCATGATGGTAATTATGCAAACGCCCAACTTAGGATCTGGAGGTACGGATCCCTAACCCTGGAGGCAAGCGAGGAATGGCGCACAATAGGCAATACCTTAGCTTATGACGTTTTTGTAGAAGATGTGGATGGAGATGGGGAAAAAGAGGTTCTGACAGTTGGCTGGGCGAACGATGGGGAGAGAAACAGGGCTCAGCTCAGGGTATGGAGTTACGGCTCAAACCTGACCCTTAAGGACAGCAAGGAGTGGTACAAGGAAGATAATACGCACCCATTCTCCATTTACGTTGCGGATGTGGATGGAGATGGGGTAAACGAGGTTCTAACATCCGGGAACGCTAACGACTTCAAGCTTTGTCAGATAACCCTGTGGTCATATCCGGACATCACGAACCCGGTGATATCGGAGCTTACTCCAGCCGAAGGAGCTGAAGTTGACACGGGCAAGCCAGAAATCAGCGCTTCCTTAAGCGACGATTACTCCGGTATAGATGCGGGGAGCTTATTGATAAAGGTGGATGGGCTAGATGTCACCTCAGAGGCTACAATAACTGAAACAGGCGTGAGCTACACGCCTACAACTGACCTTTCTGAGGGAAAGCACAACATAACAGTGGAGGTTAGTGACAAGTCAAAGAACAAGGCGACAACCTCCTGGAGCTTTAACGTAAAGCTTCCAGAGGTGTCACCCACACCATCGCCTACACCATCTCCCAGGTGCATCATAGCGACGGCTACCTATGGCTCCGAGCTGGCAGAGGAAGTTAAGTTCCTAAGAGAATTCAGGGACGACGTCGTGAGTTCAACGTTTGCCGGAAGTCAATTTCTGAGGGCTTTCAACGCCTGGTACTACTCGTTCAGCCCGCATGTAGCCCTCTTTATAGCCAAGCATCCGATGGCAAAGGCCGTTATGAAGATCGTGCTCTAC
>QMVU01000244.1 GCA_003661265.1 Thermoproteota archaeon
CAACACTGTCCATAATCCTCGACGGGAAATTCTCCCTAACCTGATAGAAGGTCTTTGCGAGAGTCATTTCAGTAACTAAACCAACGAGTCTATTTCTGTCACATACAGGCAGGACTCGAGATCGGGTTTCAAGCATCACGACTCTCGCGTGAACAACTCTTTGTCCCGGGTCGATCTTAGGATGTCTCGGATTCATCAGATCTTTGGCAGTAATTCCATTCTCACCCCTCAGTAATCTTATGATATCAGTTTCTGAGACAACCCCTACAACTTCAGAGTCGTCCACTACAGGAATTACCTCAACGCGGTGGGAGATCATGATGTTAACTGCTCTCCTGACATCTGAATTTTGTTCTATGATTAGTGGTGGCTCGACCATCAATGCACTTACATATATCCTTCTAGCTCGAATTTTTTCAAATCTGTAAGATCCAAGACCGTCCATGATATCTCTAGCTGTCAGAACTCCGACGAGCTTTCCCTCCTTATTCAGAACAAGTAAGTGGGTAACACCCCTCCTTTCCATCAAATCAAGGGCAACCTCAACAATTTCGTCTTTGCTTATGGCAACGCCAGGCCTACTCATTATATCTTTGACCAGAAGCCTTCTCTTTGGCAACCACTATCCCTTTTATGATGTCTGTCTTAGTAATTAAACCTTCCAATTTCTCCCCATCCGAAGAAACAGGGAAACCGCTAAATCCAAATTCTAACATCATACGAGCTGCTTTTGCTGCATCATCCGCGGGCTTGACGGTAATAACAGGGGTTTTCATGATCTCTCCCACGGTCCTAGCCTTAATTCCCTTAACCTCTCGGCCAGCTAATGTCTCTATTACAACCCTCCTCCTGGACCAAATAGCCCCTATGTAGGCAAGATCCGTCTCAGTGACTATTCCTAGGATTCTTCTTGCGGAATCTGTCACCACTAGCCGCTTAACTCCATGTTTCATTATTAATTTAGCAGCCTTTTTGACGCTATCGCTCTCTTTCACGGTAATCACATCCCTTCTCATTAAGTCCTCAACTCTGAATATTCCTCTCATTTTGTCAGCAAAGTACCTGACCAAATCCGTCTTAGTCAATAAACCAACCAATGAATTCGAACTAACAACAGGAAGACCACTGATTCCCCGGTCTATCATCGTTTTAGCAGCATCATATAGGCTCGTATCGGGCGTTATCGTCACAAGGTCTTTCGTCATATGAGTCCCGACAAGCGAATTTTCGAGGGACCTCCACCTCCAAGGAGCTCTTCTACCAGCGAGTATTCTAACTATATCTCGAAGAGTAAGTATTCCAACGAGCTTACCACCCTTATCGATCACCAATAATCTCTTAACTCCTCTCTCTAACATCAGATTTTTGGCATGAGAGATTGTGTCATTGGGATAGACTGTTACCACTTCTGTAGCCATGTAATCCTCGGCTTTATACAATACCTTCCCCCCTAAATGAGGCTAAGAGCTCCCCGTGGAGACTTAGCCATCCTTAATCTCTCTGAAAGAATAAACCAGATATGAGGAGCTTCTCTAAGAATATCCTTCATCGAAATAATTCCTATGGGCTTACCAGAACTATTGACCACTATTAATCTTCTAATGTCGTACTCGCTCATCATCTTAGCAGCCTCGAATATATCTGAATCTCCGCTAATGGTAATTAGGTCTCTTGTCATTATTTCCTCAGCTTTAACTTCTCTTGGAAGTCTATCTCTTATCTTAGCTACGCATCTCTTAATAATATCCCTCTCAGTTATTATTCCAATGATTTTTTCGTCCTTCCTAACAAGGACAGAACCTATTCCATGCCTATCCATCGTCTCTGCTACATCGGCAACGCTAACAGAAGGCTCTACGCTAATAAGGTTTGGAGTCATGACCTCTGATACTCTTATCTTTAAATCCTCAAGCTCATCTTCTGACTCTGGTATAAGAGCCATGTTATCACCTTCTCATTATCCTGAACCTTCCCGGGGGAAGGGCCTTCAGAATTTCATCAAGATCAAGATATAAAGACATGTTAGTCACTTTTTTTAACTCATTCTCCAGAATCTCCTTTATCATTTTTGCCGTTCCTAGTTTCTCCATATCGCCTGGAACAACTCTTACTTTCACTTTCATCCGATTCGAGGCTTCTACAGGACATGATGTAATTCTGAGCTCTCCATCTAATTCCCAAAGGCCTATAGCAAGCTCTAACCTTCCTTTCAAATAAGTCCTCTTACCCTTTATGTAAAATGAGCCCTTGGGGATGTACATTCCTGGAGGTGGATGGCTTAAGACCTGCTCTCCTCTGACGTAGTAAACATCAGCGTAGCTTAATCCCTCCCTCCATGCTCTTGAGAAAGAAGCCGCATAATCTGCCGCTTGTGTCAGAGTTTCATTTCCAACGACCCTTCCTCTCGTCTTAACTAGAACCACGGCCCCGCCAGGCTGTTCTATATGGAAGAAAAGATCATCCATCTCCATGTACCTCCTAACTAGCTCCTTATTTGTAGCTCTATCCTTTCCACCGATTACGAGAAAACCTTCTGTTGAGAAAAACCACCTGAATCTCTCAAACCACTTCCTCTTTCTTCTAATCTTCGGCCTCCTTGAGATCTGCAGGACTTCAACTTCACCTTTCATAACGGATAATTTACTTTCCAATGTCTTGAGCATCTCCTTACCTCTATTTATCTTTAAGCTGAGCTTTTTCGCTTGATTATAGTACCTAGAGGCGTTTTCAGATGCTGTTTTAGTAAAATCTACATCTATGGGCGTATTTTCTATTATTATTGTGGCAATGTGTTTGGATCTATCAACATTTAGAATCTCATTGCTCTGAAGCCCTTTTCGAGCTCTCTCGATGAGAAATTGCACCTCGTAAAGG
>QMVU01000245.1 GCA_003661265.1 Thermoproteota archaeon
ATGTAGAGTGGGAGTATCGGGTTTATCATCATCATGGCTATTGAAAACATGAAGGTAACTCCCATGAGCCGATATAACTCCAGTTTCGATTGATCGAAGCTAGAACCCATGAGATCACCGTTCGTGGAACTTTACGATCAAGATGCTCTTCCCAAAGATGTCCTCTTGAAAACAAAACTTTAAAGGAGGTAGGAGCACCGCTTTCTACTCAACGTAAGGTATTATGCACAGGAAGAGCCAATCCTCGTCTCCAGCGTTCCTGTACCAGTGGGGGACATTGGGCTCTATGTAGACGAAGTTCCCCTCGCTAACCTCTCTCTCCTCCTCCCCTGCTCCTATTATCCCACGACCCTTTAGAACAAAGATCTCGTGTTCCCAGGGGTGCTGATGTTTCGGAATGGCAGCTCCAGGAGCAACTGTAAACAACCTCATAGCATAGTTCTTCGCGCCATGTTCCTTGGTTATTAGCCATTGAACCCAGACGTTCTCAGCGATATCCACTTCCTCCTTGGGCACCTTGTTCACATGGGAGACGTACACCAAAATCACCCCTTGATAGCGTTGCGATGAGAATATAACTTTTGTTGGTTGTAGGGAGGGGGATGCTTCCGCACGCTATAGATCAATCGTCTAGACCACTGGTTCCTACCGGTTATAAAATGCGTTCGCAGAACCTACATGGTGAGGAACTTGCCGTTTGTAAGGAGACCAAGGAGGAGACCCTTTAGAAGGCGCTTACCTCCCCCTCCTCCACCACCTCCACCACCTCCACGTAGGAGGCTGTTGGGAAGGAGGCAGGAGGATGAAGGTCTGGATCTAGCAGACCTGGCTAAGTACGGGGGAGCTGCAGCCCTTGGGGCCGGAGCGACTCTGTTGTTCATGAACCGAGACAAGATACTGAACGCACTTAGAGGGAAGGAGGTATCAGAAGAGGAAGTCAGAGAGGCTGTAGAGCAAGCTCTTAAGGAAAAAGGGCTGAGCGAGGAGGAAAAGGAGGAGATAGTGAGGGAGGTTCTGGAGGAACTGGGTAGAAGGGAGCCCTCTTAAGATAGGCCACTTTACCCCCTTTATCGCTCCCTTTATCTTTTTTGGATCAGCTACACCTGATGCCCGAGAGCATATGGGATTTGGAGAAGGAGATATTATCGGAGATATCTCATGAAGTCCCTTGGAAGCTAGTGGAAGAATTTTCAAGACTAGAGAGGGTTTCTGGAACAGAGGACGAGAGGAAGGCCGCCGATTACATAAGAAAGGAATTAGAGAGGTTCGGAGTACCCTATCAGTACTTCGAGCCCCTGCTCTACCTAAGCTGGCCAATCAAGGCAGAGATAAAGGTGGAGTTTCCCGAGAGCAGGGAAATAAGTTGCAGGCTTCCCGCCTTTTCAGCCTCAGGAAGCGTGACTGGAGAGCTTTTTTACGTGAAATCAGAGGGGTACGGGATAGAAGCCTCTCCAACAATAATACCGGAGGAGGTAAGGGGAAAGATAGCCATAACGGAGGGACTTTCCTCCCCAACAGTTGCTCTTAGGTTTGAGAGGGCTGGAACCATAGGCCAGATTTACGTAAATCCCGGGGAAAGGATACACGAGTCCACTGTAATGCCTGTTTGGGGGACTCCTACACCTGAAGACGCTAAGCTTAAGCCGAAGAACCCTGTAGTCGACGTGAATAGGGCTACGGGCGAGTACCTGCTCAAGCTAATGGAGGACTCCAAGGTCGTGGTTACACTTAGAACAGAGCTCAAAGAAGGGTGGTTTAAGTGCCCACTCATCGTTGCAGAGATAAGGGGCAAGGATGAGCCGGAGAAGTTCGTCCTCCTGCACGGACACCTTGACTCCTGGTATTACGGGGTCGGCGACAACGCGACCGGAGACGCAGCCCTTCTGGAGATAGCCATGGTTTTCCACAAGTTCAGGGATAGGCTTAAGAGGAGTTTGAGGATAGCGTGGTGGCCAGGCCACTCTACTGGGAGGTACGCTGGCTCAACTTGGTATGCAGACCACTTCGCCCTAGACCTGTTGGAGAACTGCATAGCCCACTCGAACTGCGACAGCCCTGGTTGCAAGTGGGACTATAACTTTGATGAAGTGATGTGGACCCCCGAAGCTGAGGACCTTTGCAAGGGAGTCATCAGAGAAGTTGCGGGGAAGGAGGCCAAAGGGCTGAGGCCCGAGAGAGCTGGAGACTACTCCTTCAATAACCTGGGAATAACAGGCTTTTACATGCTCTCCTCGAACATTCCTGAGGAGATAAGGAGGGAAAAGGGTTTCTACCCAGTTGGGGGATGCGGTGGAAACGTGGCCTGGCACACTCCAGAAGATACCTTGGAGGTGGCTGATCCAGAGATACTGGAGAGGGACATTAAGGTGTACGCTGCCACGATCGTTAGAGTCCTCAACTCGATGATCTACCCATTTAACTTCCTCAGGACAGTCGACGAGCTGATAAGGTGGACGGAGAAGTACTCACAAGAGGTTGGAGAGGAGCTGGACCTGTCCCAAGTTCTGGAGGAGCTCCATCTCCTGAGGAGGGATATGGAAACATTCTACAGGATGTGCAAAGAGATAGAGGAGAGGAGGGACTTTGAGAAAGCTAAGAAGGTAAATGAAGTGATGCTAGGCCTCTCCAGAATCCTAGTCCCCCTTTATCTCTGCGAAAGGGGGACATTTGAACAAGATCTGGCTATAGGTAGACCTCCCATCCCTCTGATTGCTGATTGCGTCCTGCTTCCGAGGATGGAGCGGAGCGATGAGTATATGTTCCTGAAAACCAAGCTCATAAGGGGGAGGAATAAGGTAATTAGTAGCATTAGGAGGGCCAGGAATCTGTTAAGAAGGATCATAGGTTCTTAGAGTAGGAACTTGAGAG
>QMVU01000246.1 GCA_003661265.1 Thermoproteota archaeon
AGGTATCTCATGATAAGAGAGAATAGGGGAGAAGCGGAGAAACTAGCAAAAATTGCTGGAATAGAGCTTAAATTAGAAGAGAAAAGGAAAGTTAGTATTTCTGAGCTTTTCTCAGGGGAATACCTTAAAAGAACAACCATGCTTTGGATTCACTGGTTTTGCATAGTTCTCGCTTATTGGGGGATATTCCTCTGGTTCCCCCAGATTCTTTACGCCAGGGGACTTTCGCTAATTAAGACCCTTCAGTACTCGTTCATAATCACCTTAGCTCAAATCCCAGGTTATTGGAGCGGAGCTTATCTCATTGAGAAGATAGGCAGGAAGAGAAGCCTTTCGCTCTACATGGCATTGGCAGGCATTGGGAGCTTACTCTATTGGTTCTCGAGGACGAATGTCCAAGCGTTGTTGGGAGCTGTAGCTATCTCCTTTTTCAATCTAGGTGCCTGGGGGATAACATACGCCTATACTCCAGAGCTCTACCCTACTCCAATAAGGGCCTCTGCGTCTGGATGGGCTAACTCCTTCGGGCGGATTGGAGGAATACTTGGGCCTTATCTCGTAGGGCTCATACTTGATCTTACCAATAGCTACGCCTTTGCCTTCGTAATTTTCGCAATAGCCCACCTAATATCTGCTATAGCAGTTGCTCTCCTTGGAGTGGAGACAATGGGTAAATCTCTGGAGGAAATTCATGGGTAAAATTGCGGATCAGAAAGATAGAGGGGGTGGGCTCTGTAAATAAATTAGCATGAAGGTTTGTGTTAAGTACGAGCCCTTGAAAAAGCGTCCAGTCCCTAATCTTCGGGCTATAACGGCTTACACAGGATTTTCCTCACCCTCAGATCGAAGAAGTTGCTTGAGTGAGCTGGTTTCAGCACCATTGCTGTGTCAGCCCCCCTTCCAGTTCCCGCTATGCATATCACCTCCTTGTCAACTGGTATGAGCCCCGCATCAGCTGCCATCACCGCTATCTCAACGCACACCTTAGTTCCCTCCCCGAAAAGCCTCAAGGCATTTGCAATCAGTTCAACAGGACCTATTAGGCCAAATTTCTTTCTTAGACTTCTCTCTACACCACTAAGGGCATGCGTGGTCGTGAGGATTTTCCCTCCGTTTTCCTCTATCTTCCTCCTGTATTCATCAAGAAGTTCCACTTGTCCAGGCTCTCTGAAGCCCGCTACATGCGTTACAACTATCAAATTGTATCCTTTGAATATTTCAGAAGCCCTTGCTCCAGTCTCTCCTGTAGTGGAGGCTACGATTATGTCTTTGATGCCATGGGTTTCAGCGTATTCCTTGGAAATCCTCAAAACCTCATCTGTCCACTCCTTTCCAGGTCTCTCGAAGTAAACAATACTTTCTTTCATTTAATCACCTTGCCGAAAGGCCCGGATTTCTTTAAATTTGTTAGGTGAAAATAACTTACACTACACAGGGCGATACCACTTTGCTACCGTTGCGTCCTCCACTCCGGAAGGGTCTAGCGGCCCTCCCTTGCTAAATTACCTTAGAATACAAATTGCTCCATTAGAAAATTTTCAGAAGAGCTTATGAGGTTGAGCACCGTTATCCTCAATTTTTTACACATTACCGCGCTTATATTAAGCTCTCGCGGAAATTAAGAGCTAAAAATCCCTCTTCTGTGCCTTAGATGGCCAATTCCTGTCCTTGCATGAGATTAAGTATCTCCATCAGAAAAATTATAGCGCAGTGTATCCCTTTTACCCACATACCCCCACAGAGGAAACATATGAATAAGCCTTTATTAAAGGAGTTAGGGATCCTAACCGGGAATGAAGACAGAGTTGGATCTGAACGATGAAGTCGTTGCATTAGAGAGGGCTTATTATGATAGGATTGACTGGGAAGTCCAGGAAAACGCGAACATAGACATATCGTACGGCGGTTTTGTGAAATTCCTTCTTGATAAGCTGCTGAAGAAAGAATCCGTGCTTCTCGAATACCTTCCGGAGAAAGCAGTTAGGATGCATTTTGAAGGAGACATCCACATCCATAAGCTCCCCCATTCCCTATATCTCCCCTACTGCACCGGCTGGTCTTACAAGAAGCTGCTTCTTAGCGGTCTTGTAACCCCGACTATGGTTTCTAGGCCACCAAAGCACGCAGATACAGCAGTTTCTCAACTTGTAAGCTTCTTCTGCACAGCAGCACAGGAATGGACAGGTGCTCAAGCGGTTTCCGCCTTTGACTTGTACCTCGGTGCCTTTGTCAAACATGATAGGCCCTCTCCTAAGGCAGTTAAACAAATGCTACAGAGGATGCTTTTCGATCTAAACTACCCGACCAGAATAGGCTTTCAGTCTGCCTTTACCAACATAACTGTCCTTCTCGATACTAACAAGCAGTTCTTAGAGGAGGATGCTGTTGTAGGAGGGAAGATCGTTGGAAAGCTTGGAGATTATCTAGACGAAGCTGTTCTAGTAGCAAAAGAGCTCTTCAGCCTTTTAATCGAGGGAGATGCATTAGGACAACCGTTCAGCTTCCCAATCCCAACCCTTATGGTTACGAAGAACTTTGATTGGGAGGGAAGCAGGTGGGACGGGCTTACTGACCTTATCTTTGAGGCTCTTTCAAAGAGAGGGTCCGCTTACCTGTTAAATGGCAATGCCGCCGAGGTTGAGAGCCTGTTCAGCATGTGCTGCAGGTTAACGCTGGATATGGAAAAGGTGATGAACTTCGAGCTTAACTCGATCTTGGAGGACGTTGAAGAGGAACTCAGAAAGTCTCGGGGAGCAAGGGGTCTTTGGGCTGTACCGGATGCCACCGGCAGCATAGGAGTCGTGACGATAAACCTTCCGAGGATAGGGGCACTTTCCAGGGGAGAATGG
>QMVU01000247.1 GCA_003661265.1 Thermoproteota archaeon
CTGCATCCTCCACAGACGTACCTGAAGGGGCACGATCCACATGGCTCCTGAAGTTCATCCTTATTCCTAAGGTCGTTCAGCACGGGATTTGTCCTCCACCAAGCGTCGAAACCATCGCCTATCTCTAGGATGTTCCCTATCTTCATGGGGAAGAAGACACAAGGCCTTACATCACCGTTTGGCCACAAGCCGATGTAGAATCTTCCTGCTCCACACCCTCCTATGAAATCAGCAAGGCTTTCCAATTTAGACCCAAGATGTGCGTTGTAAAAGTGCGTCGGGAGCACAATTTCCTCTCCCCTCCCCTCCAATGCAACCCTAGCGAATTGAGGAGCTGTGCTCAGGACTTGAACCCTCATTCTTCTCTCCTTCAGCAAGTTCCAGAGCAGTTTTAGGAGTTCTTCCCTTTCCTCCGGACTTATGTCTTCTTCCTTGATGAATATCCCCCTTCCCGTTGGGACGAAGTTGTACATCATGAACCACTGAACCCCTAGAGAATCGCAGAACTTTATCAACTCAGGTATCTCCTTCAGGTTGTACCTTGTAATGGTCGTAGCTACGTTAACGAAAAAGCCCTTCCTAACTGCCGTCCTTATACCTTCAACTGTCCTTTTCCAAGCTCCACTTATCCCCCTAAACTCGTCGTGAGTCCTCGGGTCCAGGCCATCTAAGCTTATCTGCAAGAACCTGACTCCTGAATCCTTAAGCCTGTCGGCCGTTTTCTCATCTATAAGAGTCCCATTTGTGGCCATTGCAACGTACATTCCCTTATCTGATGCGTACTTCGAGAGCTCATATATGTCTGGCCTTACGAGGGGCTCTCCGCCAGACCATGCTATTGCGACAACACCAGCCCTGTCCAGGATGTCGATAACCCTTTTAGCCTCCTCCGTGCTCAGTTCATCCGGCCAGGGCCTTCCAGCATTTGCGTAGCAGTGCTTACACCTCAGGTTGCATGAATAAGTCACGTCCCAAACCACGAGGAAGGGAGCCCCAGGAACGAAGGGTTTTCTTACTCCGAAGTAGGCTAAGCCCTTGACCACGCTTATCAAAGCCCTTCTCCAATATGGATCCTTCAATTTCTCCTTTATCTCGCTTGGATCAGCCCCGAAGGAAATTGCTCCTCTCTTGATAATCGTGGAAATAGGTTTTGAGAATATTCTGCAGGCTATGCAAGCTTCTTCTGGCCTTATAATCCCTGAATAAATTTTCAGCGCTGTTTCAAGCCTGCTTGACCCGTCTTTTCTGCAGTATCTGGCCGCATATCTCAGTATCTTCCTGGAAACAGGGTTGTCGATCATCCTCTTGAAAGTGCCTACGGCTCCCGTTATGCCGCTCATTACCTCTCCCTCCCAACCCTTTTTTGAAGCTCTTCCAGCTTTCTCAGCTTTCCTTGAAGGGATTTCTTCAGTATTTCAATTATTTCGGAGATGGAAGCTGCAGAATAAACGTATTTTAACCTGCCCTCTATCTCTGAGGCCTTCCTCGTTATCAGACCAAGCTTGCGCATCTTCTTAAGCTGTTCATGGGCTGTTCTCCTTGAAATGCTGGTCAATTTCATTAATCTTTCAATTGTAGCTTCCTTCTCCCTTAGAAGTATCTCTAGGATTGATATGGCTGATTTTGGAAGGCTCAGGATCTCCTCTATGAATTCGAGCAGCTCCTCTGGCGGCTTTTTGAAGAATTTATTAGCCATTATGTGAAACTTAAATTACATACAATATAAATTTTTATCTGCATATAAGCGATGCCATAGGAGAGCTGTCAAGACAGGAAGGGAGTTTCAGGCAACAAGGATAGAAAACGAAGGGGGTTTAGGAACTTGATTTTTTATTTTCCTAAGCAGCTCCGCTAGCACCTATCCTTAACATGGCACGAGAGTTTTAAGAGCGTTTTAAATCAAGCTTAGCTATATCACTTCGCGATAAACCCCCTCTATTCTCTCAGTTATGACGTCCCAGGAATAGGTGTCCTCCGCGACCTCACGACCCCTTCTGCCCAGCTCCTCCCTAAGACCTTTGTCCTCAAGCAGGAGGAGGATTGCATCAGCCAGCATTTGCTCGTCCCCTGGATCGACTAAGATGCCGCATCCAGAGCCTTCAACCACCTCGGGAATGCCACCGACCCTGGTCGTCACCACGGGCCTTCCAGATGCCATGGCTTCAAGCAAGACTATTCCAAAGGCCTCTGCTGTTATAGATGGGAGGACAAACACATCAGCTAGGCCGAAAAACTTCGGAAGCTCCTCATCCGGCACGTAGCCTGTGAACCTCACCTTGTCCTCAATATCCAGCAGCTTAGCCTGAGTCCTCAGGAACAGGCCCATCTCCCCTTCTCCAACAACGATTAGCCTGGCATCCTTCCTCCTCTGGGATAAGATCCTCATTGAGTTCAGGAGCACGTGGATTCCCTTCCTGTAGGAAAGCCTGCTGACGCAGAGTATTACATCCCCCCTCTACTCCTAGCTCCCCCTTCAACTTCTCCTTGTTCCAATTCGGATGGAACTCCTTGCAGTCCACGCCATTAGGGATTACCACCACGCTCTTCCTCGTAAAGTGGGAGATGGAGGTCTTTGCGGCCTCGCTGACAGCTATTATCCTATCTGCCTTGTCTATGTACCAGCCCAGGATGGGAAAGGCTTGGCTGAAGAAATCCCAGAGAGGCGAGTCATAGGCTAAGAAGATCGAGTGTGTCGTTAGAATTGTTGGAAAGTTTTCCTCCTTTGCTACCGCAATCCCCTAAGGGATAGTGGGATGAAGGCATGATGGGCGTGGAACACATCGGGTTTTTCTTCTAAGAGGAGGTTTCTCAGCTCTTTGCTAGCTCTAGGGGATATGTTAATAC
>QMVU01000248.1 GCA_003661265.1 Thermoproteota archaeon
CAAGTTTTAAGAGTAGAATGTGGAATTGGAGCAAGCGGATTTCCTCACATAGGATCCATCGGTGATGCTATTAGAGCATTCGGAGTGAAATTAGGGCTGAATGCCCTAGGGGCTAGGAGCGAACTTATCGCTTACAGCGACGATAGGGACGGCTTAAGAAAAGTTCCAGTAGGAGTTCCTGAGGATTACCGGAAATACCTCGGCATGCCTGTAACTGACATCCCAGATCCTTGGAAATGTCATCCCAGTTATGGAGAACACATGAGCTACCTGCTTCTTGAAGCACTTGAAATGCTGGGATTAGAATTTACTTTCATCTCAGGAACGCAAGCATACAGATCTGGTCTTTTAGATGACTGTATAGATATTCTCCTGAGAAACCACAAGAAAGTAGATGAGATAATAAGGGAGGAAGTTGGCTCCAGCAAACCCGAGGGTTGGATATATTACTGGCCTGTATGCGAGAACTGTGGGAGAATCTACACAACAAGAGTGACTAAGATCCTTCCTGAAGAGGGCAAGGTCCTGTATATTTGCGATCAGGAGTTCAAAGGTGTTAAAGGATGCGGTTACAAGGGTGAAGCCAGCTACAGGAAAGGTGATGGAAAACTGGCGTGGATGGGAGGAGAATTTGCCGCCAGGTGGGCGGCACTAGGCATAACGTTTGAGCCTCACGGTAAAGATATCACCGATTCCTTTAGGGTAAACTCCAGAATTTGTAAAGAAGTGTTGGGATTTGACCCTCCACTTACAATAGTATATGAGATGTTCCTTGACAGAACCGGATCGAAGATCTCTAAGTCAAAGGGAAACGTGATAACTCCTCAACAGTGGTTAAGATACTCTCCTCCTGAAGTTCTTAGGATGCTCATGTTTAAACGATATAAGGGCACAAGAGCCATCTCTCTTGAGCTGATACCAAAATATATCAATGAACTTGAGGAGAAACTCGTTCAATATCATAATTTAGATAAAGTGAAAGACGAGAGAAAGAGGATCAATGTAAAACGCCTGATTGAGTACTCATATTTTCTTAAGGACGTTCCCAAGCCAAGAGAGTATAAATTTGGAACTATACTAAACGTAATTTCCCTCCTCCCATACAGAGAAATGAAAGAAGAAGCCATATTTGAACTTGTTTCGGACATAATTGGAAAGTACTACGGAATTTCACCCGAGGAATTGAGTAATGACAGGTGGTTTGTACAGCTATTTCGTTGCGCTCTGAATTATTTGAATGAGATAATGCCCTATATGCGTGTTGAGATGCCAAAAATAGGTTCTAAAACACTGGAAGCCATAGAGAAGTTCTTAAGTTCCATGAGGGAGGGCATGAGTCCTGAAGAGATTCAATCCCTAGCATTCTCAACGGCGAGGGAGCACTCCATTTCTATCAAGGAGTTCTTCTCAACGATCTACTTTCTCATGTTAGGAAAATTCTCTGGCCCAAAACTGGGACCATTAATCCATAGACTTGGGGTTGAGACCTCAAAATCATTAATATTAAGTGCGATTGAGAGGATAAAGAGGAGTAATGGATAGAGATGGTGAGAGAATAAAACGCTTATTAGAAATCAGGGAGAGTATGAAAAAGAGCATTGCTAGCCTAGATAGCGCTCTTCAAGAACTTAGGGACATATTAGATAGGTTAGAAGATCTTCTCCTTGAGGAATCCCTTGTCAGCGCAGATATGATTCTAGAAAGGCGCCCATCAGAGGAGCCAGAGGAGAGGATAATCAATGTAAGGCTTAGCGGTGTTGATATTGGAAAGATCTTTGTAAACCCTTTAACGAAAACTTTAGTGTTTGAACCATCAGAAAATGTGTTTATCTCCGCAAATTCCGGTCCTATAGGATCTTTTTTGAGGAGAAAGGTCATTAGAGAGTTACGAAGAGAACAACCCGAATTAAAGTTCATATTAGAGGAAGGAGAATCTGGGGAAGTTAAAAGAATCGAGATATCAAACGTAAGAGAGGATCAGATAAATGATCTTATCGGAAAACTAATATGGGCTGTTAGAAAATCTGCTGAGCTCGAACAATAGTTTTTAGCTCCAGATAATTTCCTCGGTAACCTCTCCAGCAGGAGATTCTTCTTTGAATATGCGAGCACAAAACCGGTATACGTCCACGTCCTCCCTGAGCCAACATCCAGGACTCATACCTGCCTTCACACAGGTCTGATCTAAGAACTGCCTCGAGTTCCATCCATACTCTACAGCCACTTGAGGAAGAAGAAGGCCTCCTAACCATCCAGATCTTACCATTAACCCATGCTTTCCTACTACTACCTCTTCAGGAAGCTTCTCCCTCGACTCCACCACAATTTTTTCAGGAGGAGATAAGACAGATACTTCGACTGTTATGGAACCAAGCTCACCCACACGTAGCGGCGGGAATCTTGGGTCCTCTACTGCAGCTGCAATAGCTGCTTCGACAGTTGCCCTGTACAGAGGCAAGATTGGTTCAGGATAACCTATACACCCCCTTAACTCGCCCTCTGGATACGTATTCAGAGTGACGAAAACTCCAAAGTTGAGCTTAAGAATCTCATAAGGAGGCTCTACCTTGACTTTACTCCCTTCTAAAAGATAAGTCTCGATGGCTCTTCTAGCTAACCTTACCAAATAAGCCCCATGCTCGAGATCTATATCTTCGATGCCCATTGCTCAACTACCCTAAAACAACCCTTCCTTCACCTTAGGGCCCTACTCCGGCTTGGCATACCCACGTTCCAACAATATATCTCTAAGCTTATAAACGGCCCTCTTGACATCCGCCTCCTTTTTAGCTCCTGTACATACCAGACTACCGGATGCAAAC
>QMVU01000249.1 GCA_003661265.1 Thermoproteota archaeon
GGTGAAAATACACGCTAGGTCCTGTGAACGGGTTAAGTTCATCGAACTTCATCAGGTAGAACTCGAACTTATTACAGAGTTCCTCGATCCTATTCTCCAACCTCATGCCTCTGGACACGCTCCCACCTCAATCCGATCTAACTCTGATCTTCCCAGTTAATAGCAGATCCATCAGGGCCTTCTTCATTCTCTCCAGCTTCCTTTTCTTTCGTTTCTTACTCTTCAAAATCTCATCGAAGGAGGAGATTATTCTGACTATATCTTTCTGCTATTCAAGGGGAGGAAGAGGTACCTTCATGTTAGATAGAGACCGTCTGCTAATTCCTTTTATCGTAGTCCCTCGGGCAGCCGCCATAATGTAAGTTAAGGCTTTTGGAGACCTTAAATAATATGCTAGAAACTCAGGCATTACCAGCTTCCTATCAAGTATAAGGCCTACGAGGTCTTGGTTTATAGCGATATTTACCAAATTTACCCCTGCTTTGCCTAAGCCTACTCTAGTCGCGACAATTAAGTTGCCTTTAGGAATAACGTTTGTTGCACTATTCTTAAGTCCTTTCTCTGTGATATATCGCTCTCCTCTTATTATGTATATGTCATCTTCTGGTATCCCAACACTAGTTATCCATGGAATGTCTCCATCCCAGTACTCAGGATTCTTCGTAGATGGAGTGCCCCCTCCCATAGTCTTAACAATTACACTCTGGAGTTTTACGATCGTCCACTCTTTAGGTATCCTCCCTATCTCCGTCTCCTTGAACTCCTTGTGCCCTATGCCCTTGGTGAGGAGCTCCTGCATAAGGCCCTTCTTCAACCGCTCATACTTGGCGATGGAGGCATCAACGGCCCGGATGGCCTCGTCCATGGAGTAGAGTATCCTGGCTATGAGCTTCTGCTCCTCAAGGGGGGGTAATGGAATCTTAGCACGCCGCACTATGTATGCCGCTAGATTCTTCTGGGTGGTTCTGAGACCACATCGTTCAAAGAACGGTGTCAAGAATTTTAAGACATAATATAGGAATTCTGTATCAATAAGTTCTTGGTTAGGAATTATCCCGAGAATGGCCTGATTTGTGGCTACCGGTATTTTATTTATGGACACTGCTCCTATGCTACCATACATCGCAAATAATATGGAACCTGGAGGAACAAGCCAGGCACTTGATTTCTCAAGGCCTAATTTCGTAATCGTCGTCTTAGTGCTATACAAATACTTACCGGAGCTTGTTAAGTCCTCGATCTTCACAAAAGGAATATCTCCATCCCAATAATCTCTTATCCTAGTTAACGGAGTTCCGCCAGCCTTTATTTTATGGCATAGTTTCTCTAGCTCCCTCAGAGACCAGTCCTTCGGTATCCTCCCTATCTCCGTCTCCTTGAACTCCGTCTCCCTGTAGAACTCAACCACCCCTCATCACCTCCAGTATCTCCCTCACGTAGCCAAGGGCCCTCTCTATGGCCTCCTTTTCCCTCAGCTCTATCTCATGGAGCTCCTCAAGCTCCTTGGCCAGCTCTATCTCCTCTTCCTCCTCCCTCGGGAACACGTAGAGCGTTACGTTCAGGTTGTAGTCCTTCTCCCTCACCTCGCTGAGCGGAACCACTCTAGCGAAACCATCAACGTCCTCGAAGCGCCTGTAGGCCTCGACAATCTTCCTTATGTGCTCCTCCCCGAGTCTATTGAGCCTCTTTATCTCTGGGTGTTTCTCGAACTCCTGCGATGCATTGATGAACAGTATCTTGTTCTTCCTCTCCTCGGGCTTGTCCCTGTTCAAAACCATGATTATCCCAGGAGCGCCAGTGTTGTAGAAGAGCTTCTCGGGAAGTAGAATTACCGCCTCAATGAAGTCTCGTTCAACCAAACCCTTCCTAATCCCCTTTTCCTTGCCACCTCTGAACAGAGCACCCTGATCCAAAACGATGCCGACCTTCTTCCTAGCATAATGAAGCATCAGCTGAACCCAAGCCCAATCGGCGGTGTTCTTGGGCGTAAATCCATTGGGAACAAGACTCGTGTATATTGACCTGACACGAGAAGTGCCCAGATTATCCTCACTATAGCCATCTTGGTTCCAAGGCGGATTGGCTATTACGTAATCCGCTCTATCAAACCTCGGATTGAGAAGACTATCTCCAACATAAATCTTGTAATCTGGTATCCCGTGAAGAATCAAGTTCATATTCGCTATTATGGCTATGATTTCATTCCTCTCCTGACCAACGAGTTCCAAAGAAGGTGCTTTACCACTGAGCTTATTCACGAGATAGTCACGAGACTCAATCAGCATGGCACCGGAGCCACAAGCAGGGTCCAACACGAGGCTGCCGTCCTCAGGGTCCAGAAGCCTGACTATAAGCCTGATAACCTCTCTGGGAGTGTAAATCTCACCCTCCTTAGCTTTCTCAGGGGCAAAGTACAGCAAAACCCACTGGTAGGCGTCTCCGATGACATCATAGTCAACTTCAGCGAAATCGTAAGCATTAAACAGCTCCACAACCTCTTCGAGGACGTGCATATTATCAGGGCTTATGAAACCCAGAAAACCTAGGACCTCGACTAGCTTCTCAAGACGTCCCAATCTCTCGGGATTCAGCTTAGATATCTTGATCATGGCATTCGCAATCTCCTTGATAGTCTCCCTGCTCTTAGTAACCTCGTCCCAGGTATATAGTCTGCCCTCCTTCTCATCGTATAGGGTCAAGTAGTCCACGTTGGCTACTAGATATGCCTCCTCATCAGAGCAGTTCTCCCTCGTCTTGAATTCTTCCACCAACTTGTTCCACTTGTCGCTCACGGCCTTA
>QMVU01000250.1 GCA_003661265.1 Thermoproteota archaeon
CTTGTTCCTGGAGGTACCCTGATGCCAACTCAGCTGATTTAGACCAAAAACCTGCTAAAGGATTCGTGTGCGCCCTTAAGGCGATAGAAGGAGTTAGCAGGGCCATGAACATTATGAGAGCGATAGATAAGATGAGCAAGGCCATTAAAGAGCATGAGAAAGTAGTTCAGGAGGGTGAAAGGTTAAGAGAAGAGTACAGAAGGCCAGGAAGGAAGTCTTCCTCGGAACTGGGATTGGCCTAGCAGTAGGCTCGGTTGTTGGGTTAGCATTGGGCTTGTTATTCAGGAGGATAGGCTGAACTCCCGCTCTTACATTCTAGAGGATCTCCCAGCTCATCTCTTCAGCATCTTCTACTGATTTCATTGCTTGGCAGGAGCCTGTGCTAAACCCTTCTTCTTTCACCTTATTGACTCAGGATGCCACTTCTTCTGTATCCTTAACTGCTCAGCCACCCCTTTCTCCTCCAGGTATTGGAGTATCTTCTCCTTCTCGGTGTGTTTTATCGGAAACTTCTCCTCGTTTGCTATTCTTATCAGGAACTGACTTAGAACCAGGGAAGCCTCTTTAAGAGCCCTAGGATCTATCTTGTCCACGGTGTCCGCGGGGGTATGGCCCCAGCCCCTTCCCATTGACCTTATCAAGGGCTCCAGCATAGGGTCTGGGACGCTCTCCAGCGAGGCGGCTGGAACGCCCTCCAAGTAGAATGGCCAGTGATCAGATGCCGTGCTCAAAGTCGTTTTCACGTTCATCGGGTACCCTATCTCGTCAGCTATCCTCTGTAGGTATGGTACGAGCTCCTGGGGGCCATGGACCTCGAAGTTCTGCCTGATGAACCTTCCTCCCCCATCCACATTTATCATCAGGTTGAAGTTAGGTATCTCATCCTTGTGTTGGTCCACATAACAGGTTGAGCCGGTAACCCCTAGCTCCTCAGCTCCAAACGCGATGAACCTTATGGTCCGCTTAAATGAGCCCTTATGCTTTGCCAAGGCCCTTGCAACCTCCATCACACTCACCACTCCTGAACAATTGTCCATGGCCCCCTGCGATATGTCGTGCCCGTCGTAGTGACCTCCTAGTATTACTATGTCGTCCGGGTACTTGCTCCCAACGATTTCACCCACGACGTTCCAGGAGGTTGCATTTGGCACTATCTGGCTCTCGTTTATCATCCTCACCCTTAGCTTTCCCCCCTTCATGTTCCGGATTATGAACTCCCCGTCCTCCTTGGAGATCCCAACTGCAGGGATTTCGCCTGCCATCCTGTAGGCTGGCCTCAAGGAGCCCGTCGGAGGCAACTTCCCTGGATTGTGGTTCATGAAGATGAAGCCTATGGCCCCGTACTCAACCGCGTACCCGTACTTCGTCCTCCTGTGATATCTCTTTCCATCAGGGGAGGCTGCACTGGAGCAAAGCACTATCTTCCCCTCGATCTCGTCCTTCTTAGCCTTGAACTCCTCTGGGCTTCCGGATCCGAGGTAGATAACCTCGCCTTCAAGGCCTCCTGGAGGTGTAGGAGGCGATAGGACGAGGGAGATGACGGGTATTTCCTTCTCGAAGGGCTCCAGGACTTCTAAGGTTGCCTTCCCCCTCTTCCATCCGAAGTACTTGAAGGGCTCAACCCTAACGTTTTCCAAACCGTACTCCCTGAACTTATCTGCTATGAAGTCTTTAGCAAGCCTCTCACCTTCTGTAAGGGCAAATCGGCTTCCAAAGCGATCGCACATTATGACCAGGTTCTTGTACGCCTCACAGTTACACCAAATATCCCCGACAATCTGCTCCTCGAGAGATGCCAACTATTTCACCCAAGCAGAACTTCAGGGTTTCTTTTAAGATGTTTGAGTTCATTGGGGGGTTTATGAAGGAAACGCTTTAGGGCTCTTTACTGGAGGTAAAGCCCCTAATTTAAAGTTACTTCGCGGCGTAATTTCATAGGATCACGATTAAATCTACGAAAGCTACCCAAGGAGTTGATGATAAGGGTTTTGGATCTGGAGTTCCCAAAGCACCCCTACCTAAACATGGCCTTCGAGGAGGCAATTCCCCTCGCAGTAGGAGAGGGTATCGCTCCGGAAACATTAAGATTTTGGAGGAATGATGGCGCGGTTGTCATAGGCAGGTTCCAATGTCCCAGTCTAGAGGTGGAATTCGATAGCTGCCTCGAACACAATGTTAAGGTTGTGAGGAGGTTTACCGGCGGAGGGGCAGTGTATCACGATCTCGGCAACCTGAACTTCGCCTTATCCCTTAGGAGGAGCAACCCCCTCATAGGAGAGAGGTTATTTAGGGGATTTGAGCTCTTAGGAAGAGCTATTGAGCTGGGGATAAGGAGGTTAGGCTCAAAGCACGCGAAATTCAAGCCAGTTAACAACGTTTTTTTGGGGGATCTGAAGGTCTCAGGGATGGCTGGACTCATCACAAAGGACTTCGTATTCGTCCATGGATCCCTCCTCGTCTCCTCAGATCTAGGAGTTCTCAATCGGGTTCTTAAAGCTCCTAAGGGGAGGTCAAAGGAGAAATTCGTCAGATCAAGAAGGCAAAAGGTAACTACATTGGAGAGAGCTCTAGGGAGGAGCATCAGGTTAAAGGAGGTGAAAGAGGCCATAAAAGAAGGGATAAAGGAGATCCTGGGTGTTGAATTGATTGATGGAGTGATAACGGACTATGAAAAGGAACTGGCTAAGAAACTCTATGAAGAGAAATTTTCGAAGTTAAGTTGGAGCCTAGGTCCTTGTACATCGTGTCCCAGAAGGAAGACAGATGAAATGATATTCAAAAGACTTACCTTTGATAC
>QMVU01000251.1 GCA_003661265.1 Thermoproteota archaeon
GGTCTCTATCTTCCTTCACATCCATTAACGAATCTTTTGATAGACCCTTGCTCAATAGAGACCTAAGCTCGTCTATAACCCAGTCGAGAGTTCTACCTTCTATTAGCGCGCTTAATATCTGTTATAGAGAGTAGGCCTCGCTCATCCAAAAAAGCACTTAAGCTTTTCAACTCATTAGGGCTTTGGGTTATCGGCAAATGAGAGAGTTGTTATCTTCCTCCCTAATAGGATCACTAAGTGATTTAGAATCTCTTTCGGTCTCTCATATGGAAGATTAACTTTCAAAGATCCCAGGTTAACTAGAGTTATGGACAAATTGTTCAGCAGAAAGCTTCTTATGAAATACCCTAAATCCCGCTAGATTTCAGCTTCCTGAAAAGCTTTATCTTTTTACGAAAAGATCGTTCAGCAGGTGATCTAGTTGATAGCCCTGAAGGGTGGGAAGATCCTAACCATTACTAAGGGAGTAATCGAGGGAGGTACGATCCTTATAGAGAACGGCAAGATAAAGGCCGTGGGTAAGGACGTCAAGATACCATCTGGCACGGAGGTCATAGACGTTACTGGAAAGGTAGTCATGCCCGGCATCGTCGACCCGCACACCCACGCTGGGATAAGCATGGAGGAGGTCGGCTGGGAGGGAAGGGACCATAACGAGATCACTGATCCAATAACCCCTCACTTGAGGGCTATAGATGCCATAAAGCCGGAAGATCACGGTTTTCAGGAGGCGAGGGAGTACGGGATAACTACCGTGTGCGTCGTTCCAGGAAGCGCAAACCCAATTGGGGGCTTAGGTGCGATAGTGAAGTGCTACGGGAACACGGTAGAGGAGATGCTTGTTAAGGAACCCTTCTGCCTTAAAATGGCCTTTGGAGAGAACCCGAGAAACGTTTACGGCCAAGGTATGAAGAAGGCCCCTTACACCAGGATGGCGGTAGCTGGCCTAATAAGGGAGTGGCTCACAAAGGCCCAGAACTACATTAAGAAGAAGGAGGCGGCAAAGAAGAAGCCAGAGGAGTGGGAGAAGTTTGAGAAGGACATAAAGCTTGAGGCTTTGGAGAAGTTGTTGAGGAAGGAGGTCGTCGCCTACGCACATGCCCACACCTCATATGACATAATGACTGCCATAAGGCTTTCTGAGGAGTTCGGATATGATATGATACTTCAACACTCAACAGAGGCACATCTTGTCGCCAATGAGCTGGCAAAAAGGGGAATAAGGGCCGTATGCGGTCCACTGCTCACAGCCAGGTATAAGGTAGAGCTGAGGCACAGAACACCTGAGACCCCAGCCATCCTGTACAGGGCGGGGGTGAAGGTGGCATTTACGGTGGATCACCCAGTTCTGCCACCAAAAGTCCTCCCGATAAGCGCTGCAGTAGCTGTCAGGGAAGGATTGCCTGAAGAGGAGGCATTAAAGGCTCTTACAATAAATCCAGCTGAATTCTTAGGCCTAGATGATAGGATAGGAAGCATAGAGGAGGGAAAGGATGCGGACCTAGTCGTATTAACTGGACACCCCCTTGACGTTATGAGGACGAAGGTTGAGATGACTTTCATAGACGGTAAGATCGTATACGAAGCGAAGAGCTAAGTTGATCCTCCCTCCTCTTCCTTTCCTTTTTTAATTATCCCATCTCTATGAGGTACCTGTCGTCTTCCAATATCTTCTTCCCATCAACCCACACGGTAGCGTTCTTTATTATGCAGTCGACGTGGGTCTTAGATACCCAATCTGCCCCTGTTTCTTTTGGATATGGGTTTCCAAATGCCAAATGAACCCTTGCCTTCTCATCCTGAAGTAAGATCCCTACAAGAGGCATTTCCATCAACTCTAAGTTTGTGGGAAGCGCTATCTCCCCAGCTCTGTTGCTGTTCTCGTCCGTCTGCAGGTACTCCTTGAGGTCCCTTTCCAGCTCCTTTATCTCACACTCTATGCTCTCAATGTCAGCCCTAGAGTCAACGATGTCTATGTGAACTGGAGTATCCCTTTCCGACTCGGGCCTAGTTAGGATCCCATATTTCTTGGAGAACCAATCCCCCAGCTCATCTGCTACAAGGTGACCCTCAACCTTGTAAGGGGCTGTGAAGATCTCCCCCTCCGGCAGGTTTCCCCACTGCCCCTTCTCATGGTATATGCCATCGCATGGCTTCCACCTCCACTCTGGATTGAGCTCTATCAAAAGCTCTGTTCCAGCAGGATTCCTTATCTCGAGCTTCCTGACATCTTTGAGGATATTCTCCAGCTTCTTCGTGAATGAGGATATTCTCCTGTAGTCGGAGCACATCCCCTGTTCCATGAGGAGCTTTGTAACCCCAGGCATGTGGGCGTGCCTAGCGTACTTCGTAGCTAGGAGCCTGAAGGACCTCCTCATTGGAAGCTCTCCCTTCCTGCTTTCCGCTGCCCAGAAAGTCACGTTTGCCCAGGGCACTGCTCTTTCAATCTCCTCCGGAAGGACCGCCATCGGCCTTTCTCCGTAGTCCTCGAGCACGAACAGCTTGACGTGCTGAGTGACGTTTAGGGCCGCCCTCCTTATAGCATCTCCGACCTCGAACTGGGACCTATCAGTCACTATCAGGACGTGTTCCCCAGGTTTTACTCCCATGCAAACTTCTACAGCATTTTTCGCTCCCTCATCGAGCGTGCCCATTCCATACACCACGAAGACTTCTCTAGGAGAATAAATTAAGGATTGCCTGCCATCAGTTCCCTTTATCTCTTTCCTCCGTCTGACCAGCTGGGTGGTAGCTTGACAGACAAGCCCAGGATCCTGATCGAGAACGGTATTATAA
>QMVU01000252.1 GCA_003661265.1 Thermoproteota archaeon
AAGAGGAAGGAAGAGGAGAGGAAGTGGCCTCCCCTCCCCAACGCTGAGGCATATGACGTAATCGTCACCAGGATGGCCCCCGAGCCAAATGGATACCCGACCTTAGGGCACGTGAAGGGTCTCCTAGTCCCTTTCATTTACGCAAGGCTTTACAAGGGGAAGTTCCTGCTTAGATTTGAGGATACGAATCCCAGGGTGGAGAAGCTGGAGTACTATGACGCCATAAGGAACGAGCTGGGGATAATCCTGGAGGCCGCTGAAAAGGAGCTTGGTCTATCTCCGGGGAAGTGGGACGAGGAGATAATAGAGTCCAACGACATCCCCAAAATGTATGTTTACGCAAAGAAGCTTATAGAGGACGGAAACGCTTACGTATGCACCTGTCCAGCCCCCGTCGTCAGGAGGAACAGGAACATGGGGGTAGAGTGCGAGCACAGGGATCAACCGGTGGATAAGAACCTGGAGCTCTGGGAGATGATGCTTGATGGAGGCTTTAAGGAGGGGGAAGCTCATCTCAGGCTTAAGACTGATATGCGTCACCCTAACAGAACGATGAGGGATCCGGGAATCTTCAGGGTAATAGAGCACCCGCACCCAATCCACGGAGACAGGTTCAGGGTTTATCCAACCTATGACTTCTCGATTAGCGTCGAGGATGCCCTAACTGGGGTTACTCACGCCCATAGGAGTAAGGAGTTCGAGCCCCACGTTGAGGTCCAGAGGACAATCCTTAGAATGTTGGGGCTTAGGCAGTACGAGATGATACAGTTCGGAAGGGTCACAGTAGAGGGAATACCGCTCTCAAAGAGGTACTTCAGGCCGCTGATTGCCTCAGGAATACTTAGCGGCTGGGATGATCCAAGGCTTCCGACGATAAGGGGAATACTTAGGAGGGGGATAGATCCCAGAGCCCTGGTCAGGTTCTTCTACGACCTAGGACCAAGCAAGGCTGATGTCACGATAAGCATGAGCGCTATTTTTGCCGAGAACAGGAGAATACTCGACCCTGTTTCACCAAGGTTCATGTTCGTGCCAAACCCGATTAAGATGGTGATAATGGAGGCTCCGAAAAAGCTGGAAGCCGATATACCAGTTCATCCCTCTAAGCCTGAGATGGGAGTTAGGAGAATACTTTTAGAGAGCAAGGACGGGGAAGTGGAGATCTACATATCATCGGATGACTTAAAGCAGCTTAAGGAAGGGGAGGAATTGAGGCTGTGGAGGCTTGCAAATGTGAGGGTTAGGAGCATAATGGCCGACGAGGTGACAGCAAAGTACGTGCCAAGCACGAGGACAGATGTTAAGATCCTCCACTGGGTACCTACAAGCAAGTACACTCCTGTTAAGCTTTTCCGACCCCTGAGCGTATACAGTTACGAGATCGTGGGAGGTTACGGGGAGCCCGAGATGGCAAAGCTGTCGGTTGGGGAAAAGGTACAGCTTGTTAGGTATGGATTTGCTAGAGTTGATTCCATTCAGGATGGAACTGTATCCCTGATATTTTCCCACGAATGACTGTCCTCATGGAGCCTTGATATTGATTTGAACAACTCGGAATGTTCAACTGTTAGTATCAAAGTCGCTTCGGCAAGATCATTAAGCTCTATAGCTGTGTGGAAAGAGCGTAAACTGGCAGGTTTGTTAACTCTCTTTTCTCTCCTTATCCCACAACTTCTCGTATTCTTTTTTCAAGTGCTCCTTGGAGACGTGAGTGTAAATCTGAGTTGTACTCAGTGAGGCATGGCCTAGGAGCTCCTGAATGGCTCTAAGATCTGCTCCGCTCTCTAAGAGATGAGTTGCCATCGAATTATGGCTTAATATACCGTCTGTCACCAATGTGTTAGTTTGGTCCACCTCGAAGTCGTAAACTGTAAATCTCGTGATCTTAACCTCCTTATTTTTCACGTACTCAGAATATCCACCGCTCCTCTCAATATTGTTAACCTTTAGCCACACTATGTCCTGCTCACATAATTTCTTCAGCATCTCATATTCAGGCTCGTCCTCTAGCATCTTTAGAAGCTCCTTTAACTTCTCTCTTGAGGGAGGAATCTTACTATATCTCCAGAGCATACCTACAGGCTTTCCTGCCTCTTTCCTTCTCCTATAAATGTCTTTCAGTAAGTCATGAACTGGAATTACTTGGTTCTTCTGAGAAAGAACTCTTAACCTCCTTATCTTACAAAGATCCTTAACAGATCTTGAATTCTCAACGAATTTGTTTATATCCTCCCCCCTGCAAATCAAAAGGTAATAGATTTTATTGTTCTCAATGATTTTCCCACCTGGCAGCTTGACTTCTCTTATCCTCTTTTCCAAATTTGCATGCACTCCCATACTCAACAGCAACATTTGTATGTCCTTCAGAAGTTCTTTGTTGCTGTTAGCAAAGGCTATTACACCATCTTTCCTCTGCCAACCCTCAGCATCCAGGAATCCGGAGATAAACGCCCATCTCTCTTCTTCCGTTGCTTCAAACAGCTTAACAGGTACCCTTCTTTGAGAAGAGACCTTATCAAGTAGTAACGTTTTGAGCAACTCTATGAATGTGACACTATAGATGTGTACCTCATAGCTATTTCCGATCCTCTTGATAGATGAGTTAAAACCATAATTCTCAGCAATCTTCTTGTAATGCTCTGCGATTTCCTTTCGCTTATCGCAAAGCCTAACTACTCTGCGTTCTTCACATAGACCTCCATCTCCCACATAGTATCCAATCAATTGCCAGAGATCTGCATCCAGATACCGTCTACCCGTATTAAATGGTATTCTCCCTACTCCAGCAATGTAGTC
>QMVU01000253.1 GCA_003661265.1 Thermoproteota archaeon
AATTACGAGAGGTATGAGGAGAACTTAGAGAAGCTAAGGGAGGAGTTTTCAAGCATAAACGAAAGCGAGTGGGGAAGGAACCTTTACTGGGGCTGGATCTATGCCCTAAAGGCCCTAATCGAGCCGAGAGGGCAAGGGTATCCCTCCTACATGAGGACAAAGGCCTGGGAGAGGAGGCAGTTGTACACGGCTCTGGCTTCATGGGCCGAGCTGAGGCACGACACAATACTTTACGCCAAGCAGAGCTACACAATAGAGGTTACAGCTGTTCCTCCCTCTCCTTCCACGGTAACCGTGTACGTTGAGCCAGTTCCAGAAGTCTATGCTAGGCTATCATCCCTGGTTGAGATGACTAGGAAGGGACTAAAGGAGCTGGGGTTCCTGAACCAGACCCAAGAGGAGAGGTTACTTATGCTAAAGGAGGTATTGGACAAGCTTGTTGAGATCTCAAAGAAGGAACTTGAAATGGCCCCACTGACCTCGGATGATCTGGCCTTCTTGGAGCAAATCCCAGGAGAACTGGAGGCAATCGTTGAGGATCTGGATGAGAGGAGCAGGAGCACCATCCTAGTAGCTGACGTTCACACAGATCAGAACTCGGGCCTAGTTCTTGAGGAGGGCGTGGGTCGCCTGGACCTCATAATTGTAGTGGTTCCGACGGATGAGGACAGGCTCCTCATAGCCGCTGGCCCATCGCTATCTTATTACGAGTTTAAGCAGCCCATGAGCAATCGACTTACGGATGAAGCGTGGAAGCAAATGCTGGAAACAAGTCCGCCCGATAGACCCGGCTGGATTTCTGACTTTTTCGAACCGGTCTCCGTTGGCAGCTAGTAGCTCCTACTCTTCTGACCAACCATCATTTTTTAACTCAATAAGAGGACGTAACGTGAATGACTGATTTCAAGGAGCTCGTGGAACTTGCAAGAAAGATCTCGATGACTACATCTAGGAACGAGAAGATCGAGCTTGTTTCTTCTTTTATAAAGGAACTTCCTGAGGACGAGGTAAGACATGCGGTCCTATTCCTTCTAGGAAGAACCCTTCCTCCCGGAGACGAAAGACATTTAGATGTGAACTGGAGGGCGCTGCTCTCCGTCCTTAAGAGGATGACAGGAGCGGATAACGAACAGCTCTTCAAGATATTAGTTCAGGCTGTCGATATAGGGGATGGATTCAAAAAGGCCCTTGAGAAATTTGAACCAAAGAGACAGTCCTTCCTTTTCGAGCAGAAGCTCACGATTAAAGAAGTTAGCTCCTATTACAATAAGATAGCTTCACTTAGGGGAGCTAAGTCTAGGAAGTACAAGGAAGACCTCCTTTTCTCCCTGTTCTCCCTCGCAGACAAGGACGAGGCAGAATTCTTGGCCAGGAACCTAACAGGAGAAATGAGGATTGGTCTTCATGAGGGTCTTATGGAAGAAGCTATCGCTAAGGCATTCCAAATACCAGCAAGGCTCGTCAGAAGGGCGGTTATGCTTAGAGGAGACATTTCGGAGATAGCTGTATTGGCAAAGAGGGGAGGAGCCAAAGCTCTCGAAAGCATAAGGATTGAGGTCTTTAGACCCCTGAAGCCCATGCTTGCGACGGACGCGGATAGCATAGAGGAGGTCCTAAGAGAACTCAAGAGGGCATCATTTGAGTTCAAGTTGGACGGAATTAGGCTTCAAATGCATGCTAAGGGTGGTAGAATCAGGGCTTTCACTAGAAGGCTGAGTGACGTTACCCAAAGCCTGCCGGATATCGTCGATCAGTTCTCAGAGATATTTGGGAGTCGGGAGGTTGTCGCTGATGGTGAAGCAATTGCCATTGATCCTGAGGGAAGGCCACTTCCGTTTCAATTCGTTTCCAGGAGGCTGAGAAGGAAGAGCGATATTGCAAGGTCAGCTAAGGAGATCCCTCTTCGGCTTTTCCTATTCGACATCCTACAGATAGATGGAAAAATGCTTATAGATGAACCCTACTTTAGGAGGAGAAAGCTCCTTGAGGATCTGGTGGATGAAGAGTGGCTTGTTCCCGCTAGGGTTTGTGAGAGCGAGGAGGAGGCAAGCAATTTCCTTAAAGAAGCTCTGGACAGAGGACATGAGGGTTTGATAGCCAAGAAGCTGGACAGCATTTACACGCCAGGCGTTAGGGGGAAGAACTGGTTCAAGATAAAACCTGTTCTAGCGACGCTCGACCTAGTGATAGTCGCAGCGGAGAGGGGTTACGGGAGGAGACACAAGTGGCTGTCCGACTACTACTTGGCAGCCAGGGATGAGGAGACAGGGGAATTCTATGTTGTTGGGAAGACGTTCAAGGGACTTACGGATCAGGAATTTGAGCTCATGACGCAAAGGCTTAAGGAACTGGCCTACTACGACGATGGGCATCTGGTCAAGGTTAAACCGAGCATAGTGGTGGAAGTGGCATTTAACGAAATTCAGAAGAGTCCTAAGTACGAAAGCGGACTTGCACTCAGGTTTGCAAGGATAGTCTCCATTAGGGAAGATAAGACCCCGGAAGAAGCTGAGACTATTCAGAACTTAAGAAGAATTTACGAAAAACAGTTCCTTCATAAAGGCAAGATTTGAATGAGAAATTATCCACCACCTACTGGAGGAAATATCGCAATTTGGTCCCCATCTATGAGGAGATCGTTTTCTTTCAGCCATCTCCCCCCTTTAACCACATGGTAGTCATTTCTCATCTTATCCCCCTTCAGGAGCATCTCCTTCAGCTTCGGAAAATGTTCAGCCAACTTCCTTATGACGTCGATTACCTTGGAGTTTTCTGAAAGCTCTAACTCAACTTCT
>QMVU01000254.1 GCA_003661265.1 Thermoproteota archaeon
ATCACGACGAACTTCGCCCTGACCTACTACACAGTTCTCTCCGACATAGAGGCTGCGAAAATAGATTGCTACCTCCTTGTCGTTGACACAGAAGGCATATCGGTGCAAAGCGCTGTTGCTGGAAGGAAGTTAACGGCTGAAACGGTTGCAGATGCCCGAAAGGAGTCAGGAGTGGAGAAGTTAGTGAAACATAGGAAGTTAATCATTCCAGGGCTTGCTTCAAGGCTATCCGGGGAGATAGAAGACCTCACCAAATGGGAAGTTCTGGTTGGTCCCATCGACTCATCAGGAATTCCAAAGTTCTTGGATGAGAAGTGGAAGAAAACAGGCACATCTTAAGCAAATAAGTTCTGAAAGGATAGGATAGCAGGATATAACAAATGTTATTTACATGCCAAGCAACTGAATTTCTCCTTTTTTCTTTTTATTTCGAGAAATGTGTTCTAAGTTCCCCTAGAAGCAACTGTTGGGATCAGTTTTTGCCTTAGCTAAGTTTAAATTCGAGTAATCTTCCTCGCTCCTGTAAGAAAGCCAGAACCATTGTTTTAGGTGAACCTAATGAAAGAAAAGTTTACCATCGTCTTTCAGCCATACGGGAGAAGGATAACGGTCAGTGAGGATACAAACCTGCTAGAGGCGGCTAGATCTGCAGGCATAACTCTGAGAAGCGTGTGTGGTGGAAAAGGAGGTTGTGGAAAGTGCAAGATAATTATCCAGAAGGGAGAAGTCCAGTTCAACTATGATCCAAAGGAGAAATTGCTGACGGATGAAGAACTAAATGATGGTTATGTTCTAGCCTGCCTATCTTTTCCCAAGTCCGATTGTGAGGTCTTCATCCCTCCAGAAACTAGGCTTGAAGGGCAGAAGATCCAAATGGAGGCGAAGATACCTAAGATCATCCCGGAGCCAGTTGTCAAGAAGGTATTCGTAAAGCCGACTCAGCTTGAGGAGAGGGCGGGAAATCAGCTGGAGAAAATATTGCATCTCGTCGGAGTTGAAAGCTTCCCAAGTCATGTGGAGGAGAAGCTTAAGGCCATGCCAACTTGCTGCCCTGAGGGAGCTACCATCGTGATAAGGAGGTACAAGGGCGAGGTAGAGGTACTCGGGTTAGAAGAAGGAAACACAACGGACAGGCTCTTTGGACTGGCAGTTGACATTGGAACCACGAAAGTAGTCGCTTATCTGGTTGATCTTATTACCGGAGAGGTTCTAGGCTATGAGTCGAGTTACAACAAGCAGCTGATGTACGGAGAAGACGTCGTTTCAAGGATAGGGTACACTATGGAGAAAGAAGACGGGAGAAAGAAGGTTCAAAAGGCGGTTGTTGACACGATAAACGAACTCATATCTAGATTAACTTCAAAGCATCAAGTTGGGAAGGATGAGATTGTGGATGTTTGTGCAGCAGGAAACACGGTCATGACCTATCTCTTCGCAGGAATAGACGCTTCTCCTCTATTAGATCCCGGAGCAAAGATACCAGTAAACTCCATAACTCTCGATTCGAAGTCAGTTGGACTTTATGTCCACGAGTCAGCGAAGATCTACTGCCTACCTTGCGTAAGCAGGTTCTTTGGAGGGGATGCTATAGGTGACATTCTAGTATCGGGGATGCATAAATCTCCGAAAATTTCCCTGCTTGTTGATATCGGAACCAATGTTGAAGCTGTATTAGGATGTGAGTCCTGGTTTGTAACAACAACGGCAGCAGCTGGTCCTGCCTTTGAAGGTTGGGGGATCAGATTCGGAACTAGAGCTATAGAAGGGGCAATAGATCACGTTAAGATAGATCCTGTTACTCTAAAAGCTGAATACACGGTGATAGGGGACGCGAAACCTAAGGGAATATGTGGCTCTGGTCTAATAGACCTTCTCTCGGAGATGTTCAGAAATGGGATGGTAGACAGCCTTGGGAAGATAAACACGGAGCTGAAAACTCCCTTAATAAGGGAGGGGATAGATGGCTACGAGTACGTAGTCGTCCCAGCTGAGGAGACCGCAATAGAGAAGGACATAGTGATTACCGAGAAGGACATAGCGAACTTGATTGACTCAAAGGCAGCAGCTTGCTCAGCAATAGGCATCCTCCTAAAGAAGATGAGGCTTAGCGTCTACGACGTCGAGCAGGTGTTCATCTGCGGAGCCTTCGGTAATTACCTGGATGTGAACAGCGCAATAGCAATAGGTCTCATACCAGAGTTCCCAAATGCTAGGATAACTTATCTGGGAAATGGATCTGTGGCAGGGGCATATCTCACACTTGTTTCGGCCAAGTACAGATATGAGGCCGAGGAGATAGCTAAGTTAACCACGTACTTTGATCTGCTCAAGGATCCCGACTTCATGGACGAGTACACTGCAGCCTACTTCCTGCCAGGAAAGAAGGAACTGTTCCCAACGTGGTGGGCTGCCAGTAGGAAGATAAAGAGGAGCTGATGGATGAACAGAGTTTATAGCGGCGTCATGTAAGCTTATACGGAGAAGGAGGTTAAGCGATGGGCAAGGTCATCTCGGTATCTGGAAAGGGTGGAACAGGAAAGACAACGCTAGCTGCCTTACTGCTCAGAGTCTTGCTTGACAACGGGGGAGATCGCACCATTTTGATGGTGGATGCAGACCCTGCCTCCAACCTCCAAGAGGTGTTAGGGGTTAGTGTCGAGAAAACTGTTGGAATCGTGGCAACTGAGCTAAAGAAAAAGATAGAGAAAGGATCTCTTCCTATTGGAATCTCTAAAGCTGATTTACTTGAAGCTTGGGTCTTCGAGACGTTAGTCGAGCTCCCTGAGTATGA
>QMVU01000255.1 GCA_003661265.1 Thermoproteota archaeon
AAACCTGGCTGCTTGCAAAAGAGGGTCACTCTGTTGGGGTATTTGATTACGACTTCCACGGTCCAGCAATGGCAAGGATGCTTGGAGTCCTCGGAAAAGTTCTTCTGCCCTTTCCTTTGGAATTTCCATTGGAATAGAAAGATAAGACTTAATTTGACTGATTGATCAATTAGCAAAATGAGAAGGGATGTCTCATAAGCTAGATGAAAAGAAAAGCATCAATTTTGGGATTCCTAATCTTATCGCATCTCTCAGAAATGTATTGGGGAATAGGTTTCTCAGATATTTCCTAAGAAATATTGGTCAGAAAGAGCTAGAATGGATTTTAGGCGTTTATTCAGGCTTATACAAAACAAGGAATTATAAGGAAGAATTTCTCCTTGATGTAATATCTAAGACGCTTTCAAAAGTCCTACCTAAGTTTGGCGTTAAAGAGGAAGCCCTTAAGCGTGCCCTTAAGGATGGCTACATGAGAAAGGGGGTTGCAAACATACTAATGGGCATAGCTGAGAATGGGATCACAAGGCCCCAAATGCTTCACGCCCCTTTCATGGTGGTATGGGATTTCACGAGACAGTGCAACCTCAGATGTAAGCACTGTTATGCAGAAGCAAGTCCCGAACCAGCTCCGGATGAATTAAGTCTAAAGGAAAAGCTTGAGGTCCTAAGACAGTTAGATGAGGCTGGGGTAGCAGCTATCTCCTTTTCAGGAGGAGAGCCGCTTATTAACAAGGACTTCTGGATTGTTGCTAAGAAAGCAGCAGAACTGGGCTTTTATGTGAGTGTGGCTACAAATGGAACCCTTTTAACCCCAACGGCAGCTCTAAAGCTGAAGAAAATCGGAGTGAGATATGTGGAGATAAGCCTGGATTCATCTAGGCCTGAAGAGCATGATGAGTTCAGGGGATTGCCTGGTGCATGGAGAAGAGCAGTTGAAGGCATAATAAACTCTAAGAACGCTGGATTAAGCGTTGGGATAGCTACAACTGTCACAAAAATCAATTATAAGAGGATTCCAGAGCTAATATCACTTGCTAGGAAGTTAAGGGTAGAAAAATTCATTGCCTTCAACTTCATTCCCACCGGAAGGGGGAAAGAAATCATGGAATTGGATCTCTCTCCAGAAGAAAGGGAAAAGCTCCTGAATTACCTGTATGAAGAACTCATTTCCGGAGATCTCCAAGTATTTTCGACAGCTCCCATGTACGCAGTTGTGTCCGTGAAACATGCAAGGGAGGGCAAGAAAATAACTCCTACTCACTTTGCAGAGCTTTCAATTCCAGAAGAGTACATTCCAGCTGGACTTGCCTTAGCAGAATTTCTAGGAGGATGCGGGGCAGGAAGAATTTACTGTTCAATTGAGCAAAATGGAGACATACAGCCCTGCGTTTTCCTTCCAATCAGGGTAGGGAACGTGATAAAAGACGGTTTCCTGAACGTTTGGAAGAATAGCCCTATCATGAAGAAGCTTAGAGATAGGGACAACTATGGCTGTACTTTCTGCCAGTACAGGTACATATGCGGGGGATGTAGGGCAAGAGCCTACGCTTATTATGGCGACATAACGGCCCCCGATCCAAGCTGTTCCTTTAACGAGGTACTTTGGAAGAGGATTCTAGCAACTGCAAGGTGAGAATAGCATCTTCTTACTTTTAGCCAAAATTTCTCTGAAGTCTCCCTTGGTATATACGCACCAGAATTCTAAGGTCCCTTGGCACTGATGAAAGGCGATTAGGGCATATCCAAAAATACAGCGCGCTCTTAGACCATGTTCGCATCGAGAGCCTTTCCCTCCTACTCAAAGGAAATGGTTCCATCAACAAGGTTTACAACTATCTTTTTTGCCTTAAGCCTCCATACTTTCTCTGGAGCTCCAGGTCCACTCTCCCTGTAGTTTGCGAGCTCGATTATTCCAATGTCCCTAAGCACAGATAGGTGGTAGTAGAGGGTGGATCTAGGGAAGGGTCTTCTGAAGGTCTCCTCAAGCCTCTCAGCTATTTCATTTGTGCTCAGCTCCCCGGAAGAGAGTGCCTTTATTATGGCCCATCTCGGCCCGCAGGCTGTGGCTTTTAGGGTCATGATTACTTCCTTGAAAGGAAGCCTTTTGCAGCGTCTCATCAAGGGATTGGGGTGGGAATATTTATAATTATGTTGAGAATATCACGAATAATTTGGTGATATCTTGAAGATAGCTGTGCCAAGCGCGGACGACAGGGGCCTAGACTCTGAAGTGGGACGACATTTCGGAAGGGTACCATATTACACCATAGTGTCAGTTGAGGATGATGCGATAAAAGAGGTCGAGGTCGTCAGAAATCCCTTCATCGAGCATCAACCTGGACAAATACCCAGCTTTCTGAGACAGAAAGGGGTCGACGTCATCATAGCCTATGGGGTTGGCAGGAGGGCCAGGGAGTTCTTTAACGCCCTAGGGATAAGTGTGATAACTGGGGCCTATGGGAAAGTTGGAGAGGTTGTAGAATCCTACATAAGGGGATCTATAAGGACTGATGAATCTTGGGAAGAAGGCCCCGAGTTCCACAGACATAAAATGGGTAAAGGAAGCAGAAAATGCAGAGACATTTGGTAAACCCAGAAAGAACTTGTCTTGCCGTAGAGGCAAGAAACCTAACGAAGTACTATGGAAGCCTGCTTGCCGTCGATCACATCTCATTTGAAGTTAGGGAAGGGGAGATATTCGGCTTTCTTGGGCCTAACGGAGCTGGTAAAACCACCACTATCAGGATGTTGTGTGGCCTTTCCAAAATAAGCGATGGGACTGCCTATGT
>QMVU01000256.1 GCA_003661265.1 Thermoproteota archaeon
AAGGCGTTGAAGACCTCCACCGAGTCCCTGCTTATCACGGCAACCTCCATGTCGTCCAGGAAGATCACCCTGTTCGTGTACTTCAGGAAAGCGGGGACGTCGCTGGCAACAAAGGTCTCCCCCTCGCTAAGCCCTATTACGAGCGGTGATTTGTAACGGACGGCAAATATCTTGTCAGGATGGTCCTCAAGGATGGCCAAGAATGCAAAACTTCCGTCAAGCTTTGAGACAGCATCGAATATGGCGCTGAGCGGGTCCCCACTCCTCCTGTAGGACTCCTCTATGAGGTGTGGGATTACTTCGGTGTCTGTCTCGCTTCTGAACTTGTGGCCCCTCGATGCTAGCTCGTTCTTCAGGCGGATGTAGTTTTCTATGATCCCATTGTGGACGACGGCTATCCTCCCATCGCAGGACAGGTGGGGATGTGCGTTCTCCCTAGTAACCGCTCCGTGCGTAGCCCACCTCGTGTGGGATATGCCAAGCATCCCCTCTATGCTGGCCAAGTTGAACTTCTCATTTATCTCGTCTATCTTCCCAGAATCTTTTATAACGTGGAGGCTTGAGCTTATGTAAGCTACTCCCGCTGAGTCATAGCCCCTGTACTCCAGCCTCTTCAGCCCTTCAAGTATGATGGGGCCCAGCCTTCTGAATCCGATGTATCCAAAGATTCCACACATCAGTGGTTCACCTTAATCAACTACTCCTTCAATTTGCGAATTTCTATTTAAAACGGATTGAAAAAGGCGTTTTAGAATTAGAAACTAGGTGCTAGCAAGGAGGAAGGAATGTCTCTAACTATTACAAATTTTTTTGTAACATTAAAAATTGGGCTTTAGTAGCTCACCACGCTAGTAAATTACGTCGCCCATGTCGGGGGGAACCCTATATCCCGGGATCTTTTCCAGGGATTCCCTGAATTCATCGGAGCGTAGCGTAGAAATGAAAGCTTTTACGGAATTCTTTGAGATTCTGGACTCCAAAAGGACGAAATCATAGTCCTCCCAGGTTAGGGGGGTAAAGCTCAGGCCGTAGACATGTGCTACATACCTTAGGGCAACTCCTACGTCGGCTTCCCCTCTTGCAACAGCTCTTGCCACTTCAAGATGGGTTCTTACCTCCCTTTCAAATCCCTTTATCCTTTTAAACGCGCTTACATTCATTCCGCGCTCTCTGGCCTTCTTTTTAAGGAGGCATTCCAGCAGGACCCTGGTTCCGGAGCCCAAGTTCCTGTTGATGAACTTGAGTTTTCCTTCGAAGAGGAGGGCTAGGTCTGTAACCCTATTTTCTGGCCTGCTCACGATCCCTATTTCCCTCTTATAGCCCCTAATCACCCTTACCCTTCCCTTCAACCAGTACTTCTCCAGGTAGGGGATGTTGTAAGTTCCGGTCTCTGGATCGAGCAAGTGAACGCCAGCTATGTCGGCTTCCTCCAGCATCAATGAAGCCAGACCTCCAGCAGAACCTATCCAGGCTATCTCAACATCTAGATCTGGATGCCCCTCCCTCAAAATCCCTATTAGGATCTCCAGAGCGTGATCGTTGCTCCCCGCTACGACCAGGTCTGGAACTCCTCTTTGGACGAATGTCCGCCCTGCATATCCTTCAACGCACTTGTCAACCATTGCTCTGACCTTCCTGTATTCCAGAAGAACGGTCTTCCCAAGCTTGGTTAGTTTTGTACCTCCTCCACCCCTCCCTCCTCTCCTAGGCTCAATTACCTTGCTTCCTAGGATCCTCTCAAGCTTAGCTATGCCTTCCCAAGCCCTGGAGTAAGGTACGCCAGACCTCCTTGAGGCCTCAAGAAGGGAGCCGTACTTCTCTATTCCCTCAAGAACGGCTGCTATCCTGTCGTTGAGTATCGTTTTCCCCCTCATCTCAAGCTTTACCTCAATCCTGGGCACCAAGTCGAGCTTATTCATTCGCTAGTATATGCCCAGCGCAATAAATAAATGGAAGGAAGGGTTCATCTAGAGGACTTTATCAGTTCAATAGCCTTCTCAACGTTATACCCCGTCCTCTCAAGGGCCCTCACGGCTTCCTCGTACCCTGCGCCCGTAGCCTCCATGACTATCCTCTTCGCCCTTTCCCTCAACTTCCTGCTTAGGGGAAGCAGGTTCACCATGAGGTTGCTCTTAACCCTCCCCAGCTTTATCATGGCTGCTGTGCTCATCATCGTCAGCAGCATCTTCTCCGCTGTCCCGGCCTTCATCCTGGTTGAGCCAGCTATGACCTCCTCTCCCACAACGGGTATTATCTTTATGTCCGCGTACTTAGCAGCCTTGCACTCAGGGTTAACTGATATTATTGCCGTCTTTGCTCCAAGCTCTCTAGCTTTCTTCAAAGCCCCAATCACGAAGGGAGTCCTCCCACTTGCCGAGAGACCTATCACGAAGTCCTTCTCGTTAACCTTCCTCTTGACCATCTCCTCCCCTCCAGCCATTTCATCGTCCTCAGCTCCCTCCTTAGGCCTGAACATGGCCTCAGGCCCTCCAGCGATTATCGCCTGAACCCTTCCCTCCTCCATGCCGAAGGTTGGTATGAGTTCTGCGGCGTCAATTACGCCAAGCCTTCCGCTAGTACCAGCTCCAACGTAAAATACCCTTCCTCCTGAATTCAATGCCCTTACGTACTCCTCAACAGCCTCCGCTACGGATGGCAAAACCTTCTCGATGGCATAGGCCACCTTTTTGTCCTCCTCGTTTATTACCCTTAGGATCTCAATTGTGCTGAGCTCGTCTATGTTTACCGTCTTTGGATGCCTCTTCTCTGATATG
>QMVU01000257.1 GCA_003661265.1 Thermoproteota archaeon
CCCATACGTTGGTGGAGTGATGATTTGAGGAGGAAAATAAAGAGATATAGGCTTAAATCTAGTGAAAGCAGGGACTTAATTAGAACAATTCTTCATAAACATCCTGAACTAGAGCCTTTGTTCCCTAGAATAAAGAGGGGGTTAGAAGTAATTGAATTCGAATTGGGGAAGGGGGTACAGAAAATATTCCTTCATGAGGGTTCACCAATATTGGTAGAACTCAGCGACGGAGACATAATCCCATACATAGAGGCCGCTGAGAAGAGAGGTTTGAAGCTTCCTAACGTCGTTGTTGATCTTGGGGCAGTACCATACATCGCCAGAGGAGCAGATGTAATGGGTCCTGGGGTAGTAAGGGTCGATGGTGAGGTTAAGGAAGGGGATCTAGTGTTGATAACCGATGAGAGGTTTGGGAAGATAATAGCTATAGGTCGAGCGTTAAGAAGCAAAAAGGAAATGACAAAGAGAGGAAAAAGTGTAAAAAATCTGCATCATGCAGGGGACATCTTCTGGAGAGTAGTTGCAGAAACCAGAGGTTAGGTTCAAGGAAATTATTTAGTCCGCCTTTTCCGAATTCCCATGTAAATTCTCTTCATCTTTAGGGAATCCTCCTCAAGGAGGGGGCTCTCCGATATGACTAACCATTTAACACCCCTCTCAACCATTTCAATGGCCAATGGCTTAAAATCAGGCCCATAGCCGGATCCCAGCTCGTGATGCATCTTCTCGCCCTTGCCTGAAGCCGTCAGTTCGACTTCTGTGAAGTGGACGACAAGACCATTTAAGGAGCCCAATCTCCCCTCGACCTTATCGAGTATTCTCGCATAATCTTCCCTCCCTCTTATAGAGCCTCCTTCCCTAGCGTGTATGTGGGCGAAGTCTATGGTCGGCGATACGAAATCCACCTCTTCTGCCATCCTTAAAACCTCATCTAAAGAGCCTAGCTGTGAAGGCTTGCCAGTAGTCTCAGGACCCAATTCTATCCGAAGGTTTTCGTCCTTTAAACGTCTAACAAGATCATCAAGCGCCTTAATAGCTAGTTTCAGTGCCTCTTCTGGTTCTCTCTCACTGTAATATCCCGGATGAAAAGTAACATGAGTTGCTCCCATTGCCTCTGCAGCTTTTGCCGATAAATACAGTCTTTCGATGCTTTTAAACACCTTTTCCCTCTCTTTTGAAGCTAAGTTTATTGCATAGGGAGCATGAAGGGTCAAGATAATGCCCCTTTCTTTAGCTTCTTTTCCGATCTCTTTAAGAGGATCCAGCTTAGTGGGAACCCTCCTCACGGCTTGATACTCCATAGCTCCAAGACCCAGCTTTTGTAAGTACTCAAATGCCTTCTCCTTCGGACATCCCATTGGAAAACCAGCTGGCCCGAATCGGGTTCTATCTAGCCTCACATTCACTCCCATGTAAGGTGCACTTAATAGGCATAAATCTAACTCATCCATATTTCAGGTAGAATTCGCTCTCATGAGAATTCAGCGGAGAAGCTAGCATTCTTAAGGAAATATGATACTGAGATGATTTAAGTCCCTTTCAATAGCTTGAAAAGGGAATAACTGCAATCACTTTGTATCGGTGATATCTGGAGAAAACTTGAACCTAAACCTTAAAATACCGGTAATAAGAATAATTAATTGCCGCCCGGCGCAATGGCCCTGGGCCTGACTTAGCGGGCAGGGTTACATTGCTGGGAGACGGGCCCAATTTAGCCCGTCCTCAGCAACCCTGGCTCGCGAGACTTGGCCCATCGATCGCCGGGCGGCCCATTCTTCTTAAACTTCACGGAGTGGTTTGGGCATGTGGCTGATCAGGACTGACATCTTAACGGCATTTCAAAATGAGGAGATCAGGTCCTCCATCCCTAGATATATTTCTGTTGTTAAAGACAAGCTACCTGCCCTTTTTCTGATAGCCTCTAGATTTCCTGTTGATCGTCCATTAGAAGTAGAGGAAGAGGAGCTCTGGTTACTACACGATGAGCTTATGAATGATTTTTGGGAGTTCGTAGATTGTTTTGATAGCTTGAACTTACCAGCTAAGCCACCATATTCCCTTCTTGACTTGAAGGCCGACATCGCAAGAAGGATTCTAACTTCATGTAGGTTATGCGAAAGGAGATGCCTTGTTGATAGGACGAAAGGAGAACTAGGCGCTTGTAGGATCGGTGAAAAACCCAGAGTATCCACATATTTCATTCACATGGGAGAAGAAGCCCCGATATCCCCCTCAGGAACTATCTTCTTCTCTTCATGCAACTTCAGATGTGTGTTTTGTCAAAATTGGGATATATCGCAGAATCCTAAATCTGGTGAACTAGTGAGCCCAGCCGATCTCTCAAACATGTTCATCTCTTTGAGAAGGGAGGGAGCAAGGAACATAAATCTGGTTGGGGGCGAACCAACACCGAACATACCAGCCATATTGGACGCCCTCAGGCAAACAGACATAAACGTGCCGATAATTTGGAATTCTAACATGTATCTAACCGTTGAGTCTATGAAATTGCTAATGGGACTTGTTGATCTTTGGTTACCCGACTTCAAGTACTGGGATGAGGGTCACGCTTTGAAACTGAGCGGAATACCAAACTACACGAAAGTGGTCAAGAGAAACCTAGAGATGGCATATCAGGCCAGGGGGGAGATGATAATAAGACATCTCGTGCTTCCAAATCACGTTGAGTGCTGCACTAAACCAATCTTAAGGTGGATTGCCGAGAACTTACCGAAGGCCCTGGTAAATGTGATGGCTCAGTATAG
>QMVU01000258.1 GCA_003661265.1 Thermoproteota archaeon
AGGACGAGCTTTGATGCAAATTCAGGTTCCAATAACCTTTCAAAGGTCATTCCGGCCATTTCTCCCTCGGATATCCTCTCGCTGTCATAGACCAGTGCGATTAGGCCATAGTCATATGGTATCACGTGATGCTTCGGATCCAAAGAATTTACCAACCACTCTGGTATCTCGTCTATGTTCGATGGTGTGAAAGGTTCTAGGACCCCCTGCTCAATGGCCTCATGTACCAACACGTTGTCTATTCCTATTACGACGTCCGCCTTAGGTGCGTCCTTCTCCTGAATCAGGGCAAGTAAGGCAGTTCTGGCATCATCGAACTCCCTTATCTCAACTTCACATCCGTATTTTTCCTCAAATCCTCCATATACAGCCTGCAGAGTTGCATTCGGATCCGTTCCCCACTTTAACAGGCTCTCATATGTGTAGATAATAATTTTCCTCTCTGTTAGCTTTTTGAGATACTTTTGGTGAATTTCATAAGATATTGCAAGGATTACAATTATTGTAACAGCCATAACTAGGATTAGACGAGCTGACCATCTCATACAGTAAACCTATAAGGTAAGGCTATATAAAAAATTTTTACACCTTGAAGGCTTTCAGCTGATACCCCTCATCCAACTCCAGATACTTTCCTCCTCCCATCTCAACGAAAGTCTAGCGGAGCGCTGGACGCTACCCTCCCTAGGCTCCAGCATCAAGAGGAATCGCGTAGCTGGTCTACCCTGGGGAACTATTGGGTGTCCAGCGATGTCTAAGGTGAATAAATTTTCCTAATTACGAGATCAATTCGAATTTATTAAGGTAAACCCATCTCTCAAGACAAAGTGCGCGCATCAAATTAAATTAAACCAACCGCGATGGATAGGTGAAGATCCCCCACTAGCCCCCTGACCGAAGGGATAACCATGAAAGGACTCAAAATGCTAAGATTGCTTACTAGCTTGGCATTCTTGGCCTTAATTCTTTCCTTCGTTCTTAAGAGAGCTGATCTATGCCGGTTACTCGAATCAATGGGCAAGATCAGGGCGGAGAGCCTCCTACTCACGTCTTTTTTGTCCGTTCTGGCCGTCATGTCCTCAACTTTAAGGTGGCACCTTCTACTTTCAGGCCTTAGAAAGACCCCCTTCAAGAACGTGCTATTTGCGATGCTTTCCGGCTATTATCTGCTCCTAATCCTGCCGTACGGTACTGGGCATATAGCAAAGGTGGGGCTGGTGGGGGGAGACTACTGCGATGCAGCTGGAAGCCTCATGCTCGGCATGATATTCGAGACCCTCATACTGGCCCTTCTACTATCATTTAACCTCCACAACAAGTGCCTTCCCCTGATCTTCGTTGGTGTCCTCTTTCTTCCGATCCTAGGGAAGAAGGTCTACGAGAGGGAGCGTCTTCTAGCTAGAATAAGGGAATTCTGTGACAGGATACCCATGCTGGGAGGCCTGCTTGTTACGCTAGGGAGGGACATAGAGACCCTAGGAGAGGACCTGCTCTCGTTTCTCCTGCTAATCCTCCTCTCAATCCTGTCCCTATTCGCCCAGCTTTGTGGAATATGGGTGCTGGTCCATTCACTGGGCTACAACCTAGGGATAGGGGAATTATCCCTTGCCTTCGCCTCAAGCGTATTCCTCGGACTGATAGGTGGAACTCCAGGTGGGCTAGGTGGGAACGAGTTTGGACTCGCTATAGCCCTCGAGAGGTCTGGAATTCCACTAGAAAGTTCTTTAAGCATAGCTCTTGTCTTTAAAACATTGTTCCAGTACGCGTATGCCCCCATCGGAGGGATAATATTTCATCTCAGGGTGGGGGTCAGGGATTGAAGGTCGCGTTGGTCAGCGATTGGTACTACCCGAAGGTCGGAGGGGTAGCCAAGCACATCCACGACCTGGCCCTCCACCTGAAGAACAAGGAGCATGATGTCATCGTGGTCACGAATAGCCATGGGACTGACGAAGAGATGAGCGATGAGGGGATAAGGATATACAGGATCTCAGGACTCACTGATCCACTTCTCAGTATTAACATATCCCCTAGAGCTAGCAAAGAGCTGAGAAACCTCCTCTTAGAAGAAAAACCCGATGTGTTCCACGCCCATCATGCCTTCACCCCACTATCTCTCAGGGGAATTGCGGTAGCAAAGGAGGAAAACTTCCCAACAATTCTAACGACCCACTCGATCTTCTTAGCCTATGACTCGCCTCTCTGGGATTTCTTCAGCCAAGCCTTTCCCATCCTGGGCTGGTACATAGAGAAGGCAGACAGGATAATAGCTGTCAGCGAGGCCGCAAAGACCTTCATCTCCCACTTTACAAGGAAGAGCGTAGTGGTAATCCCTAATGGCGTGGACTGCAGGGAATTCCATCCGAACTGGAACAAGGAGAAGTTGAAGGAGGAGCTAGGAGTAGAGGGGGATGTAATACTCTGCGTCAGCAGGCTTTCCTACAGGAAGGGAATCCACGTGCTCCTGAACTCAATGAGGATCTTAACCCAGAGGAGGAAGGATGCCAGGCTAATCGTTGTTGGAGAAGGGGAGATGGGCCTGTTCCTGAGGACTCAGGCTAAGCTGCTGGATATCGAGGACAAGGTGAGGTTCACAGGCTACGTGCCGGACGAGGAGCTTCCGAAGTTTTTCGGCCTAGCTGATGTGTTCGTCCTCCCGTCTATAACAGCAGAGGCCTTTGGAATAGTCTTGCTTGAAGCCATGGCATCTGGAAGGCCCGTGGTGACGACCAGGGTCGGTGGCATTCCCGAGGTGGTTGAAGG
>QMVU01000259.1 GCA_003661265.1 Thermoproteota archaeon
GTGCTTAAGCCTGTCCATTCTCCTCTTCAGCTCATCGTCCACCCTTACGCTCACAATAGTCATACTGTAATACATGTATTACAGAAATATAAGTTTTACAAGGCGCGCGCGTGATAGAGCAAGATCTCAGCTCCAGAATGCATTCCGTGGACGACGAAAACCGCTCATTACGACGAAAACCTTGATGAAGGAGTTAACCTGATGCTATTGCTATTCAGACGACCCTCTTCACTATATCCTTTATCTTAAGCCCCTCAATCACGGTTCCTAAGATCCTCGGCGGGTAATCCCCTAAGCCGACGACGACTGCCTTGCTCCTAGGCCATACAACGTCTGATTCTAAGGCTATCTCGTAGTGTATGGAGAACTCCTCTGGGACGTCTTTCTCCAACTTAACGCTCTCTCCTGGACGGAGAACCTTATTTATGGTTATTTCTCCGTCTTTAAACGATAGTTTCTCCAACTTCAACGGCCTTTCCCATACATTCCTTATTTCCATGACCTTCCCCTCTTTCTTCAAGGCTAGGTGCTGCCCTAGCTTGATCCTCCTTCCGAAAACCTGGACAACTGGTTCCGAAGACTTTATTTGCCCCTTGTTGACCTTAGCAATCATCTGGAGCCTGTAGTCCACGTCAAGGACGTAAAGGTACTTGTCAGAGTACTCCCCTAATATCCCCTGGTACAGCTTCCTCTCCCCATCCAAGTCATCCACCCTTACGGCAACAAGCCTGCCTATGCTGTTCTCCAAGAGGGGATCATAGGACTGGCCTATTGTAGCTCCTATGGCCTTGACCTCGGCTTCCTCAACTGCCTTCCTTAAGTCTGCAGGCAGACCTGCCATGAAAGCGCCCGTGGACGAGGATATCGCGGACGTGATCTTGTCCTTGACGTAGCTCAGTGCGTTATAGGTCCTTCTCTTTGCCGTCTTGATGAAGGGTTTTACGTAGAGGGCGGAGAGCTCTTTCCACCTCCTCTTCTTCTCCTCCTCGCTCATCATGTCGACAAAGCTTATTATCATCCAGAGGTTTCCTAGCTCGTCTGAGTAGACCTTTCTGGAGACCATGCTCGGAGGAGACCAAGAGTCGACGTTTATGTCCTCGAGGGAAGCTCCCTTCTCTATTAGCCCGTACTCCTTAAGGTGTTCCAGCAGGATCTTGGCCTTCTCCAGGAACTTCTCGTTCCCTGTCTCCTGGTAGTTCTCAAGCAAGAAGCCTATCATTGACTTGGGGTTCTCTATCCCGGAGCAGGTGTAGAATATCTCAAAACCTCCCTTTGCCCTCGGCGGGGTCTCCAGCCTCCCATAGTACGCCTCCTTACCTATGAAGACGAAGACTTTCTTCCCTCTGACCAGCTTGAGCACCCTGTCGACCGAGAACATCTCCACTATGGAGAAGATCAGTGAGAGGGAGATGCCAAGCCCCATGAGGTAAAGGATAGGCCTTATCGATTCCAGCAACTGGCCTATCGTCCCGTTTCCTCCCATAGGGCCTCAATTGGATTTAAGATCCTTAGATGGCCTTATAACTATTCTCCCCTCACACTTCTGCCCTCGAGAAGACTAATATGCAAAGGTCAAGAGGAGGAGATAAACTTTAGGAAATCCAGCAAGTCCCTAAGGCGTGGAAACAGGGAACCGGTCCTCTCCACGTACCTCCTGTACTCCCTAGACCTCCTCGTTAGCTCATGGTCCTCTAGCTTCGCACCAACTAAGGCAGGCAATAAGACGATGAGAGCTGTTGAAATCGCTTTGGCATTGCTCTTAATTAGCGCAAATCCAAGGGAGATAGAGAGGGCTCCAGCGTACATGGGGTGGCGTATGTAGAAGTAAATCCCAGGATTCACTGCAGTTTCCTCCTCTAGGAACATGTAAAAGATAAGCAGGCGGGCTAGGCTTTCCTCACATCTTGCTACTGCCCTAAGCAGCAGGAATCCGTAAATCATGAGCATGGTCCCTGAAGGTACTGAGACCCACTTGGGGAGAAGCCTGTCCCCTTCTACTAAAAGAGGGTGAAGCATAAGGGCAATCCAGCAGACATAAAGGGGGATAACGCGGGAAAAGAGGTAAACCCTGAGAGCCTGCTCTCCGAACCTTGCCCTGAATAAGGGAGCTTCCATAATGGCCATGTACTCCAGGTTTGATGCTATGAAGGCCACGAGGAACTGGGACATGAGCGGCCCGTACGAGAGGAGTTTGTCAATCCACCAGAAGAACACAATCCAAGCGGAGATTACGAGGATGAAAAATGCCGCTATTAGAAAAGTCTTCCATCGACTTCTTAGCTCAGGAACTTCCTTTCTTATGAGGTCAAGGCCCATCCTTCATACCTACGCATATTCAGCTGGTTTTTATATTCGGATTTAGTAGGTCGTTCGATGGCTCTCCTCCAATTTAAGGACGTAGTTCTGCTCCTCCTATCTTCGGCTTTATTCGTAAGCGATCTCGTGATCTCAACGGCTTACTTAATTCAGGCTTAATCAGCAGGTTGGTTTCAAGGATTACAAGAGCGAGACTCGCTGAAACAAGGATAGCAGATCGATTGCACACCCTCGTCTGGATGGCTGCGGGGATAGCCGGGGTCTGCTGAGCGGCCTTAAGATTGAGATAATGATTATCTCAATCTTCCTCTCATTCAAGAGCGGAGCAGACCTTGAGAGCAGGATTGTTTACGGTCTTCACGATGTTTCCCTCATCGAGAGGAGCTTCCAAGAAGGGCCATCGGGAAGGCAGTTGCCATTGGAGCGCTACCCA
>QMVU01000260.1 GCA_003661265.1 Thermoproteota archaeon
GAGGCCTCTATCCCGACAACTAAGGACAATGAGACGTTTTCCCCTTCCTTTAAGTCGCCTAAGAAGAGTTTGTTAGCCCCATTTATTATCTTTAGTGGGAGATCCATTTCCTGCGCCTGGGAGGACTCAGATGGTGCGTAGGGGAGGCCAGCTCCTCCAAAGAGCCCCTCGAGAGGGCTCTTTTCCTCCTTCTTCGGCGAAGGAAACTCAAGAGTTAGTGAGAAAGCTTCCCCTGGACCGAGGTTGATGAGGGTCAGCTTTAGCTCACCTATCTCCCCTACCTTCAGCGGATTTGGGGAGGTTTCCACCTCAATCAGGTTGATGTGGGGTCTATCGGGTTCAACCGTAGCTGGGACATTCGGTGGAGTTGAAACTACGACTTGAAGCAAGCTCGTCTCCTCTATAGGCGTGCCGTCGACCCTTCTGTAGGATATCCTTGCCAGGACTTGGTAAATCCCTCTTGGACATCCCTCACTCACCCTTACCTTAATGGCAAAGCAAACTGAGCTCTTCGGATCAACGCTAGGGAAGAAGAAGCTCCTTCTTCCCTCAAGCGCTATCCCCCCAGAAGTCTGTAGGGAAGCCCCTCCCGAAAAACCGCTTATTTCAACAGGCGATCCAAGGGTGGATTGAACGCTGCCTCCACCCTCTATAGGGAGGATCTCGACCCTCACTTCCCTTACAGGCTCATCTCCCAAGTTCCTGAGGGAAACCAACAAGTATCCCTCCTCGCCGGCCCTCATCTCGCTTGGGTACTGGGAGACGCCAAGCGATATCGTCCCGCAGGAGAGCCCTATGACGACCTCAACCGTGAACTGAAGGGAGACTTCGGGCCCATAGTCGAGGTAAGGTAGGGTCATTGATAGGTTCCCCAGGTTTACGGAGACAGGGCTCTCGCTCTCTACCTCGACGATGTGGTAGCGCAATGTTATTGGGATCCTGTAGGTCCCCGGCGTCGCGTCCTCCTCCACATCCAGGAAGAAGTCGGCCTCGAATATCCCTCCAGGAGGGACTGAGGAGGAAGATATTATGGCCCTTGGGCTTCCCTCAAACCCCCCTCCTCTCATAGGAAGCCCTTCAAGGTCGGCCTCAACGCTTATGCCTGCTATGAACCTCTCCCCGTTAACGAAGACTATCTTCAGGGGGACTTGCCTGTCCCCTGGGTAGACTCCGAAGCCGGGCCAGCCCCAACTCACCTTTGCTACTCTGATATCTCCTGCAGGCTCGGCTACGACCTGATTCGTCAACATCGCCAGGGAGATGAAAGCTAGCAGGAGGGAGAGGTACTTATTCAACTTCATCTCTCCCAACTACTATTACCTTCCCAACCTTCCTGGAGACGGAGAGGACGAGCATCTTCGGCAAAGTCTCGGGTATGATTATCTCCTTGCAGTGGTAGATCGCCCTGACCTTCGACCTGAAGGTCTCCTCGTCCACGTCTTCCTCAAACCTAAGCTTACCTATCCCCACAAACACTAGGGCCCTCTCCGACTCCAACAGATCCTTTCTTGAGACGCTAAGTTCCTCTACCCCCTCTATCACGTTCCCCAGTCCCTCTAGGAATCCCCTCATGAATTCCGATGAGACGTCCAGGGGGTACCTTATGATCCTGGGGCCCCCGTCGTGGGGGAGCGCTGAGAGGAAGAGCTCCATGGACTTGTTTATCAAAGTGCCCACGTTTATACCCATTCTCCTTGCTATCTTGCTCAATCTGTTGTAAAGGACCCTGTCAACTCCTCTTATCGTGATCTGAGAGAACCTCCTTGGTTCCCCTTCCTCAGAACCATCATAATGCATTTGCATTTCAAATGCATTACAAAAGCAATGCATATATAAGTTTTTCTAAAAGCCCATCTAGGGGTGTCGGGTCGACTTCCAGCTACGTAGGCTACGGCTGTTACTGACTACTGTTTTACATATCTTCGTGAGAGCCAGAAAGGAAGGTCTACTTCCTTAAAGACTTAATATGCGAAATGAATGTTCACGCATTATCCCGTAACCTTAGGGGAAGGATTAATTGTTACCTAGATTCATAACACCTCCGATATCCTCCGTATTTCGAATGTAGGGTTTATTTCAGCCATGATTTCGCTGAATTTCCTATCTTTCCTCAATTTGAGAATGTCTTTGTCCTCTGTTACCAAAACCTCGCACCTAGCCATGGCTGACGACAGGATTATGCAGTCTATAAAGTCAGCTAGCACGCTTTTGAGCTTAAAAGACGTCCTTAAGATCTTACCCTCGTAGATCGGAACTTTCATTATCCTATCCTCGTAAACGATGGCCTTTACCCCTCTCACCACCCTCTCCGGCGGAATGCTACCCTCCGCTACGTACTTAGCTCCCTTTGCTGAGAGCTCGAATATGCTTACCTCGCTCACAAAGACTTCATGGCCACCTTTCAAGAGGTCTTTTAGGGCATCTCTTGGTAAATCCTTGATCGAGATGCCAACTAAAGGGAGAAAGTACGTCGTGTCTAACATCAACCTCAAGACTCAATCCTCTTGGATAGCCTTCTCCTGAACTCGTGGAACTCCTCAAGGGTTATTTCAACCAGTGGAGGTTCCTCTAACATCTTTTCTACGCTCGGAACAGGTTCTACTATTAGTCTTCCGTTCTCTATGCTATAGAGGACCTTTGTGTGAGGATGAAGACCGAGCTTTTCTCTGATCTCCTTCGGCGGGAAGAGCTCTCCTTTCGAGCCTACTCGACTTTTTATCATTTTTCGAATTCACCGAGTATTAATCA
>QMVU01000261.1 GCA_003661265.1 Thermoproteota archaeon
CCTAAGTCAAATATACTGAAGCGGGGTGGGGCAGCCTGGTAGCCCGCCGGGCTCATAACCCGGAGGTCGGCCGTTCAAATCGGCCCCCCGCTACTTCGCTTTTTTAACTAATTTTCCCCTTTTTGTATAATATTTTGATCTTAACATACCAAAGTCCATCTTTTTATAACAGCAAGAGAAACATCACACCGATCGAGATCAGCGTCCTCAAGAAGACCCTAGGACCATACAATCTCAGTATCCGTGCCTCTCCAGGTAATCGTGTAACGCTATTCTAACCAATTCAGAGAAACTTCCCAAACCTTTTTCCTTGATGAACCTCTCAGACCTCGCGATCAGGGGTTTAGGGAAGCTAAGCGTCTTGACGACCACATCCTTCCTCTCCCTGCTGCTCATGCTATCACCCTAAGGGGAATGCATGCCTAATGTATATGCAATGCCTATTTAACATGATTGAAACATAAAGCTTATATCTAATAGATATGCATTAAATATGTAGGTGATATTCATCTAATGGGTGGAAGGAGGATATCCCACGACCTTCGGGTGGAGCTCCGTAAAAGAGTTTTGGAGCTTCGCGCATCTGGATTAAGCTACAAAAGAATACAAATGGCGATAAAAGAGGAATATGGCATAGATTTGAGTAAGTCAAACATATCTTACTGGGTGAGGGGGATCCACATACCAGAGAGGGAGGCATATAACAAGCCGGATTTCTCCAAAAAAGAGGAAATCTCCTGGTTAGCCGGGATCTTCGTAGGAGATGGATCAATAAACGTTAGCAAGGAAGGAAAGAAGTTAAGGCTTAAGGTCAAGGACAGGGAGCTGGCAGAGGAGGCCTCTAGGGTATTTGCTCGAGTGATGGGAAGAGAAAAGCCCTACGCGGTCGGAAGGTTATCGGACGGAAGGTATTACGTTGAGGTTAGATCTAGGGAGCTGGCAGATCGCCTCCTACAGAGGAACTTCATCCTCATGTGCATGGAAGAGAGCCCGTTAGAGTTCTTGAAGGCGTTCTTCGACTGCGAAGGTTCTATAACTGCATTCATCAATGCCTATGGACGCTTTGTAGCTCGGATAGAAATTGCAAATACTGACCTTGAGCTCCTTAAAAGAATCCTGACCAAGCTTGAGGAGATCGGGATCAGAGGGAGGTTGGTGATAGCCCACCGAAAAGGGAAGGTTCTAGTATCTTCCAGGGGAAGAATTACTGCTAGAAAGGACTGCTATTCCCTTACCATCTACAAAATCCGAGGTATAATAAGGTTCGCAAGGGTGATAGGTTCCTCGATCCCAAGAAAGAGGGAGAAGTATGAGAAGTTTCTTTTATCAAGGAGATAAGTGGAGCCTATAGACAGCTATTATATGTAATCTCTCTTCTTGCAAGCGTCTAAAGCCTCCTCCCACCTCCTCCTTTCCCCATAGTTTGCTAGCTCCTCGAAGACATTCAAGAGAAGTTGTCCTCTAACTCCAGAACTCCTTATAACTCCGAGTATCCACTTCAGGCTATTCTTAGCGTCCAAGTAGGCGACCATTGATTTCTTGACGTAGTTAACGGCGGCTTTGGCCAGTTCACCATGTGCTTGCATTTCAGCTTGTTTGATGTTATACCTACTTCCCAGCTCAGTTTGAACAGAATCCCTTTCTATAACTACAGAGCTCCCTTCGGCCATCTCCTTTAGCCTCAGGTAAAGCTCCCTAAGGGTCATTGATCTAGGATATCTTTTCTTCACTTCCTCGTTTTGGCACCACAACCCAGACCTCCTTGTATCCTGGTCTTGGAACGAGCTTCCTATCTTTCTTTCCGGTTTCAATCTCTATCCCAACCTCCCCGATGGCAAGGTCGACGTCATCCCTCTTCTCAACGGGGAGGTTCAGCTTCCAAGCCAGAACCATTACCTTCTCCACCATGAGCCTGTGAAGTCCGCTCTCCGAAATGGTCGGGAGTTCATAGTAAACAGTTTTCCTGTTGAACTCGTCCCTGAATTCCGTTCTCATGACTTCCCCCTTGTTGCAGAGCCTCTTAAGGTACGTGAGGCATGCGAACTTCGTCCTGTCTGGGTCAAGCCCATACCTGTCCGCTATGGCCTTAGCTATTGCTGTAGTGCTCATCATACCCTGCTGTGCTAGGAGGAGCAGTATCTCGATCTGATAGTCGATGGAGGCTCTGGAATGAATCCCCCTAACTTCCTCGATCGTTACATCGTATCCCAACGTCTTCCTTCAAGGCGTCCCTTGAGGGAACTCCTCCAAACCTTGAACTCTTAAGTTCCTCTGTGTAATTAAAGCACCTAAGCAGCTATAATTGTCAAAAATCTATCCCTCAAAAAGCTTAAATAGTTTTTTATTCTTGCATAATCATGATAAAGATTGGAAGATAAAGTTCTTTGGAAGAGAGTATTCATTTATTTGATTACTTCAGTCCTCTTGACTGTTACGCTGTTGCCATGTCTAAGTTTCCCAAAAGGTTCATCTATATGGGAAAAGGAGAGACCATGTCCATCCCAGACTTGGTTTTGTGGGCGCTGCGGGAGACTTATACAAGATCCTGATATCTCGCGTTATTATGGCAAGGTAATTCCTTATGACCAGATGAGGGAGATCCTGCATACTTTGTACGAAAGATATCCTAATCATCAATTTACGATTACAGCAGAAGATATTGAAGCTGAAGGCACTGTGACGTATCCAAATGGAACAACTGCGAAGTTCTTCATAAGGGATGGGAATGAATGGCCCCCCTATGAGCG
>QMVU01000262.1 GCA_003661265.1 Thermoproteota archaeon
GGATCGTCTTCGCATATCCCCTGCACGGGGGTTGGATGGGAAACGACGCTGAGATACTTTCCTTTGGGATAAGAAGGATTTATGACGCTTTGGCTCCCGAGTTTCAGACCTATGAAACCATAAGAGATCTAGCTCTAAATAAGAAGCGTAATGGTTGATGTCTAACCTTTTTCTAATTCGATTTCACAGCTGTAACTATCGGGAAGCCGGGTTATATGTACTCGATTGAGTAAAGCTTCTTATCGAAAGCTCCACTATCTTTCAGGCTTTTTGGTTTCGTACATTAAAGAATGCAATCTCGCTTATTTTTCATCGAGGAGAAAAGCTTGCTAAAGTTTAGCTTTGGCAAACCACAGCGTATAACATCAAAAGGAGGTACAAGTGTGAAAAAGAATATTTGGTTGCATACGGCATACTGGCGTGGGATGTTAAACCCATACATCGTCCTTGTAGTTCCCATTGCTGCAGCTCTTGCTGCTACGGTTGTATCCGTGAAGTCGAGGAACATGCTCCACGCATCACTTATCCTATTCGCCCTACACACCTTGTTCAAATATGTCTGGGTCGAAGCATTCAGCTGGGCTTATCCCCATGGATTTACTTGGGCCCACCTCCTGGAAGATTGGAAGTGGAGTTACTTTCCTTTCTGCTGGTCGGCTACCTATTTCTCTTACCCTTAATGCTACTCGCCCACAAATTCAGCAATAGAATTTCCTGGGGCAGCAGAAGGAACATTTTGCTGGGGTTCTGGTAGGATCCGCAATCACGTTTATGATGGGCTACTCCTTTGGAAAAAGGCTTCCAAGCAACCTACTGACCTATCCTCCTACCGCAGCTACATTTAGCCTCCTTGGGGCTTTACCGAAGAGCCCCTTTATCGCGGGACGCTTATGTATGGTCTTCAGGAGAGGCTTAATTGGCCAGTGGCATGTCTATTTCAAGCCGTACTTTTTGGAGTGAGCCACATATGGAGTCTCGGAGTAATCGTGTTCTCCTTAGTGTTCGGCCTCTTTCTTGGGGTGATTGTCAAATACCTAGGAGTTGGGTCCAGCATAGCGATACACTTCTCAGTGAACTTGGTTGCGCACAATTTACTTTAAGTAGTGCGCTAAAACTGGAGTAGAAGAAAATTAAGAGCACCACCCTGGCTGCAGCAATATGTGTTGAGAGGACTAACATCCAGATATTAGCCACCATTTACCCGCGTGTGTGAACCTCTCTTCTTCGCCCCTTCGCATAAGAGATTCACGCATTACATAAGAGGCGAAGAGAGGGATTACGGTTGAAGAATGAAGTATTAAACTAAATTCCTACCCTCACAATGAACCCCGCAAACGTGAGCCATAGAGCTGTAATGGTGAAAAACCTCGGAAAGACATATCTGAAGCATGTCTTCCCTTGCACGATGCTTATTATAGTAGGTGCCATAGCCCCAATATGACGCATGGCATGGGATATCACACTAAGGTCTGTGTGAACACGTGCGATATGCTTCTCAAGAAACTCAAGAAGTCTAGAGCTTCTAACACGTAATAAAAATTTCTCTCAGAGCTCTATTAACTGTTCAATTAAGCATCTGTGCTTTAGTCTGAAGATGAATCCCTCACCATGAGCATCTCTTCAGTTTTTATAATCAAGATCCTGAGGAATATATTCCTGAGGAATATGTTCATAAATAGATACGATGAGCTCTCCTTCCTAGAGGAAAGGTGGAAAGGAGAAAAAGCAGAGCTGATAATTTTGTACGGAAGGAGAAGGGTTGGCAAGACCTACCTGATCAGGAGGTTCATGAAGGAGAAGAGGGGAGCTTATCTATTCGTCTCAAAGGCTGGCCAGCCTTTGCTGGATGAGTTCTCCAACTCCATCATGGAACAGCTTGGCCTGAGCTTCAGACCTTCGATCAGAACCTTTAAGGATCTCTTTCTCCTTCTCGGAAAGCTGTCCTCAGATAAGAGGCTTCTGGTGGCAATAGACGAGTTCCAAAGGATGGCAGAAGCAGAGCCCTCCTTCCTCATGGAGCTTCAGAGGTGTTGGGATGAGTTTCTATCGAAGAGCAGGATAATGCTCGTGCTAATGGGCTCTGCAGTGGGGATAATTGAGAGGTTGGGACTTAGCCAAGCCTCTCCAATTTTCGGAAGGAGAACCGGGCAGATAAAGCTCAAGCCATTTGACTTCTCCTGCTCGAAGGAGTTCTTCAGAAGATACGGGCCCGAGGACAAGATAAGAGCTTACTCCGTTTTTGGTGGAGTTCCTGCCTATCTATCGATGGTCGATGACAGCAAAGGCCTGATGGAAAACATCTCCTCCCTTATCCTGGATAATAAGGGGCCTCTCTATGAGGAACCCTACTTCTTGCTCTCCCAAGAGACCAGGGAACCCATTCGGTATATGTCCATATTGGAGGCGATGAGCCAGGGTGCCACTAAGCTAGGAGAGATCGCTTCAAAGGCTGGGATGAGTTCGAGCGACCTGCCCAGGTACCTAAAGGTATTGGAAGCTGACCTGGACCTGGTGGAGAGAAGGTACCCCCTTACTGAGAGGAGGCGGGGGAGGACGAGGTACCACCTGAAGGATAACTTCATAAGGTTCTGGTTCAAGTTCGTCAGGCCTCACCTCACTCTGCTTGAGATGGGGGAGAAGGAGAGGGTTTTGGAGGTCGTCAGAATGCAGATTGACGAGCATGCCTCCTTAGCGTTTGAGGATGTCGCAATGGAGCACTTCTCAAGGGAAGTCGTTAGAC
>QMVU01000263.1 GCA_003661265.1 Thermoproteota archaeon
ACACACTTTGGAGCAATTTATGTAAATTTGAAAGGAAGGGAGCCAAGCGGAATAGTTGAGCCCAACGATTACGAGCCTCTTAGGGAGCTTATTGTAGAAGAAATGGCGAAAGTAGCTTCAAAGTTCGGAATCAGCATCAAAAGCTTCAGGAAGGAGGAGATATATTGGGGTCCACATGTGGACTGGCTTCCAGACCTCGTATTGCTCGTAGAAGAAGGAGGAGGAGCGGTTGAGCATGACTTCTTCGGAAAATGGATAGTTAAGAACGAGTCCCTATCTAGGAGATATCTAGGGTCCCACAGACGACATGGTTTGTTCGTTGGTTTTGGACCTGCGTTCAAGAGCGCCAAGAACCTCAAGCTTAGCATCCTTGACATAACTCCTATGATAGCAGGCTTGAGGTGAAGTTCCCGTGGGAACCAGATGGTTCCATCCCAAAGGGCCTCTTTAGGAGTAAGTACGAGGATATGAGGCTTGAGAAAATGAGTAAGAAAGAAAAGCTTGGATTTAAGGCGTTTTTGACTTCAATCAAGTTTAAGTCGGGTTTGAAAGAAAGATCTTAAGCTAGATCAATCAATATATGTGAATCATAATTAAAAACGTCAAATTTTGTTGAAATGACTGGCTTTGATGGTTTGCATTTGTTTTATCTGCCTTCTGGCGTTGTAATTACATAGAAATATATTTTAATTATAACGAATCTAATGAGATTTTGTGAGAAAAAGTCGTTATACCACGGTATCCATCCCAGTATCTCTCTATGAGAAAGTTAAGAAGATGATTGAAGGCACTGGATTTTCCTCAGTAAGTGACTACGTTACTTACGTCCTCAGAGAGCTCGTCGCTTCCTATGAGGAGTCCAAGCTTGACTTCACGAAGGAGGACGAGGAGCGAATAAAGCGAAGGCTAAGGGCTCTTGGCTACCTTGAATGAGGTGTGTTACCATGGTCTCAAGGCCCCACGGAGGCAGGTTGATAAGTAGAGTGGCCAGTGAGAGTAGGAGGGAGAGGATACTAGCTGAGGTCTCGGAATTTCAGACCATTAAGATAAAGCGCGCGCAGCAGGGAGGACAGGGAGCGCCATCTAAGGAGGGTAGCTTATGTCAGTCACCTTTTGGCTCGGAATGGAGTTGTGGTTATAGCTTCATTTGTATCGCCTTACCGCTCAACCAGGGACTTCGCCCGCCAGCTCATAGGGGACTTCGTTGAGGTCTACGTTAAGTGCTCTTTGGAGACCTGTATGAAACGGGATCCGAAAGGTCTCTACCATAAAGCCCTAGCTGGGGAGATCAAGGACATGACAGGAATTCAAGACCCTTATGAGGAGCCCCTAAGCCCCGAAGTCGTAGTTGACAGCGAGAGGGAAAGTCCAGACGAGTGCGCTAAGCGAATAATGGCTAAGCTCCTCAGGCTAGGCTATATAAAAGGGGAGGAAATTGAACATTGACACCCTGTTACTGTACGCGATCATTGGCTTCCTAGCTCAGCTCATTGATGGAGCTTTAGGGATGGCCTATGGGGTCTCATCGACAACTGCTTTAATCAGTGCTGGGTTGAGCCCAGCTATTGCAAGTGCAAGCGTCCATACTGCAGAGATATTCACAACACTTGCCTCTGGAATTTCCCACCTTAAGGCAGGGAATGTAGATTGGAGAGTGAGTCTAAGATTACTTGTTCCCGGAATAGTTTCTGGAGCTCTCGGCGCCTATCTTTGTTCTAAGGTTGGGAGCTTTCTTAAGCCCTTTGTGAGCCTTTACCTCTTTGCTATGGGCTCTTTAATACTCATCAAAGCCTTAAGAAGATGGAGCTTTTCCTTTAAAGTTCGAAACATACCTCTGCTTGGCGCAGTCGGCGGTTTCTTTGATGCTATTGGGGGAGGAGGGTGGGGTCCAATTGTAACATCCACCTTATTGGCTGGAGGACACAACCCTCAGATCACAATAGGCTCGGTGAACTTAGCAGAGTTCTTTGTAACCGTAACGGAGGTTGTAGTGTTCTCTTCCCTGATTGGGTTAAAGTACTGGGACGTTGTAATTGGGCTTATTTTAGGAGGAGTGGCTGCTGCTCCCCTAGCAGCTTATACGTGTAAGAAGTTACCAGCGAGCTTACTCATGATCATAACAGCCTCTATTATCATAACTCTAAGCCTGAGGAACTTTTTTGGTTTCTAGGAGAGAGGAACCTCTTCTCTAGGAGATCCTACTTATCCTATCTTCCCAACCCATCAAGAAAAAATTAAGAAGGATGTCTTGAGGGCTCCAAACATATCTAAGCCCTGACTTGCCTTCACTGTAGAGTTCTAATCCCTCCTCAATAACCTTACCAGCGCCCTTAACCAATATGATTATTTTTCTTCTCTCTTTTTCTCTATCTCTTTCTTATGAGATCCATTATCTTTTTCTGGGCATAAACCTCCAGTTCACCCATTTCCTCAGCTTCTTTTGCCACTAGAATTTTACGGCACTTCCACCCATCGGTCTTAGCCAAAAATCTGGCCAAATCGTTCCTATTGGCAACACCGTATTTCACCTCGATCACAGCTACCAGCCTCTTTCCCCTCACTAGCACGCCATCAAACTCCGGTTTGAATGTCTTCTGAACCTCACATCCCAGGATCTCAGCAAATAGCTTTACAACGAAATCTTCATAGTAGAACGGAAGTTTATCCATTGCCTTATCTCTAAGAAGCTCAATAGGCAGTTCCACCTCGTAAAAGCCGTATCTAG
>QMVU01000264.1 GCA_003661265.1 Thermoproteota archaeon
CTGATTGATATGACATCTCCGTTCTCCGTAAAGAGTGTACGTAGGAGAGGAAATTTAGATTCTAGGGAGATTTTAGCCAGCCCTTCACGTTTTTCACGCGCTAGACATTATCCTAGAGCAGAGATGACCGGCTTTAAGGAGCCAGAGTCTTTATCAAGCGAGGATCGGCTTAACCCTAGGGGAGTGCTTAGAGGGGGATTGGAAGAACTTCCCATTAGAGGAGGCGCTATGATCAGCTTACATCAGGGATTTCCATGAAGCCCGAGGATGCTCTGATCGCATATCAGGAGTTTAAAGGGCTTCTGAATTCTCTTCGTTAGAGAGAACGAATTGGGGGCCTCAAATGCCCGAAAGAATTGGTGTATTCATCTGTCATTGCGGCCAGAATATAGCCGGAAGCGTTGACGTTAAGAGGATTAGGCAGGAAGTTTCTAAGCTCCCTGGCGTCGTTCATGCGGAGGACTACATCTTCATGTGCTCAGATCCTGGACAAGAACTTATCAAAAGAGCTATTCTAGAACAAAAACTTGATGGAATAGTCGTTGCTGCCTGTTCTCCTTTCTTACACGAGGAAACCTGGAGAAATCTTGCTAGAGAAGTGGGGCTCAATCCTTACCTAGTTGAAGTGGCAAACATAAGGGAGTGGGTCTCCTGGCCCCACAGAGAGGATAGGAGGGCTACGGAGAAAGCTATGAAGATGGTGGAGGCAGCTGTTGCCAAGTTAAGATGGAACGAGGCCCTCCAGCCCATTAAGATCCCAGTTAAAAGGTCTGTTTTGGTGATAGGAGGAGGAATTGCCGGAATACAAGCTGCTTTGGACGTAGCAGAGGCCGGACTTAAGGTGTTCCTCGTTGAGAGGGATCCCAGCATAGGAGGCAAGATGGCTCAGCTTTCTGAGACCTTTCCAACGCTCGATTGTCCCCAGTGCATACTTACACCAAAGATGACCAAGTTAGCCCATCACCCAAACGTCACCTTGCTGACGTACTCTGAAATTGAGGAGGTTACCGGCTCGGCGGGAAACTTCAAGGTCAGGGTGAGGAGGAAGGCAACTTACGTTGACTGGGGCAAGTGCGTGGGCTGCGGATTGTGCATGCAGGTATGTCCTGTCGAAGTTCCCTCAGAATTCGAGGCGGGAATTGCGAAGAGGAAGGCTATATACATTCCCTTCCCCCAAGCAGTACCAAACAAAGCGGTAATTGATCCAGACAACTGTTTAAGATTGAAGTATGGAAGGGGCTGTGGCCTTTGCGCGAAGAAATGTCCTACCGGGGCTATAAACTTCAAGGATGAGGAGAAATTTGAGGAGTTGGAAGTAGGAGCTATAATCGTGGCTACGGGATTTGAAGTAATGGAAGCATCGAACTTCGCCGAGTATGGTGGTGGGAAGTATAAGGACATCATTACCGGCCTGCAGTTCGAAAGACTGCTGGCTCCTAACGGTCCTACTCAGGGGAAGGTTGTCAGACCATCGGATGGGAAAGTTCCGAAGGTGGTTGCCTTCATTCAGTGCGTTGGATCGAGGGACGAGAACTGGAACCCTTACTGCTCCAAGATCTGCTGCATGTACACGGCGAAGCAAGCATTGCTTTACAAGGAGGCAGTTCCTGATGGAAAGGCCTACATTTTCTACATAGATATAAGAGCTGATGGAAAGGGATATGAGGAGTTCATACACAGGGCGATGTCTGAGCACAAAATCGTTTACGTAAGAGGGAAGGTAGGAAAGGTGTACCAAGAGGGAGACAAGCTTAAGGTAGTTGCTGCTGACACGCTCACAGGCAAAAGCCTTGAGATGGAAGCTGATCTCGTCGTCCTGGCTACAGCAGCTGTTCCCAGCTCCGAGATCCGAGAGCTGGCCAGGAAGCTTAGACTTCAGCTTTCTGAGGGAGGATGGTTCAAGGAGGCGCATCTTAAGCTTAGACCAATGGAAACCTTAGTTAGAGGCATTTATGTTGCTGGAGCAGCGCAATATCCTAAGGACATAACCGATACAGTTGCCCAGGCCAGTGGTGCTGCATCTAAAGTCATATCCTTCCTTAACAGAGGTTATGTGGAGAAAGAACCTCTTGTTGCCAAAGTGGACGAGGATATTTGTTCTGGATGCGGGAATTGTGTTGAAGTCTGCCCTTATGAGGCTGTAAAATTAGAAGAAGGGGTTGCAAAGGTGGATGAGGTTGTATGCGAGGGATGCGGCGCCTGCACTGCTGCATGCGCAGCTGGGGCCATCACCCTAGTGAACTTTGATAAGAGGCAGTTGTTCAGCCTCATTTCAACTTTAGCAAGGAGGTAATCTAATGGATGAGTTCGAGCCTGTTATAATCGGCTTCTTATGCAAGTGGTGTGCATCTGCTGCTGCAGATCTTGCTGGCACTTCCAGACTTCAGTATCCGGCAAACCTCAGGCCGATCATGGTGAATTGCTCGGGCTTCATAGACACGTCATACGTACTAAGGGCACTGTTGGAGGGGGCTGATGGCGTATTTATAGGAGCTTGCCATCCAGGAGATTGTCACTACGTTGACGGGAACCTTAAAGCAAGGAGGAGGATTGCTATAATCAAAAATTCATTGAAAGCCCTTTCCTTGGAGCCCGAAAGGATCAGATTCGAGTTCATCAGCGCATCGGAGGGTAATAAGTTCGCTAGAGTGGTTAGAGAGTTCACCGAGCAAATCAGGAAGCTGGGGCCAAATCCGTTAAAGAGGGGCAAGAGATGA
>QMVU01000265.1 GCA_003661265.1 Thermoproteota archaeon
CCCACCGGAGTTGCCTAAACGGTTGGATAAAATAAAAGTAGATCTCCTTTCAATAACGGCCATGAGGCACGCATAGCTTGGCAGGTCCGGGATAAGGATATCGAAGATGGGATTGGGGACGTGGCAGATAGACAGCTCCTACTGGGCTGGAGAAAGGAGTTTGACAGAGAATTGGCCATAGAGGTCATCAGAGCTGCACTGGACTGTGGAATAAACTTCATAGACACCGACAGAGTCCTACGGAGGAGGGATTTCTGAGATGGTCGTCGGGGAAGCCGTTAAGAGATGAGAGAGGAAGTGGTAATAGCTATGAAGGTCTCCCCATTTCACTGACCTACAGAGGATGAAGAAGGCCCTAGAGAGGAGTCTTAGAAGGCTAAAAACCCAGTACGTCGACCTCCATCAAGTTCACTAGCCCAACCCTTGATCCCTCAGGCGAGACCATGGGGGCCATGGAGGAACTCGTTAATGAGGGAAAGGTTTGGCCATAGGCGTGAGTAATTTCTCAGTTCGGAGGATTAAGAGGGCAATGGAAGCCCTCAAGAAGCACGAATTGGCCTCAAATCAGGTTGAATACAACCTAATAAGGAGGGACCCTGAGAGAAAGCTCATTCCCTTCTGCAGGACCTGACTCTCATAGCTTACAGCCTCCTCGCCAGGGCCTGCTCACAGGGAAGTACCCGAGGGAAGAAGCCAAGAGGCCTGATGAGGAGGGCATTCTCATACATGAGATATGGAAGATCTGAGATCTCCGAAATTTTGAGGGGTGTTAGGGGCGATATCAGCTGAGAGGGGCGCGGCAATAATTCAGATCGCGCTTAGCTAGGTAATAAGACACGAGAACATCGTGACAATACCTGGGGCCAAGAGGGTCGAGCACGTTAGACAAAACGCAGGAGCAGCAGATGTAGTGCTAGGGGATAGGGACCTATTGAGGATAGAGGAAACCACCGGCCAAGGATATAAAAAAGCCGGATACCCTTGAATGGGTGGGAAATTGGATGTAGAGAAGCTCGATGACTTCATATTCAGGAAGGTATCCGAGACCAAGATCCCTGGGCTCAGCATTGCCCTGGTCAACAGGGACGAGGTCGTCTACAAGAGAGGGTTCGGATTCAAGGACCTTTCCAAGGGGCTTCCGGCGACCCCAGAAACCCTGTACTGCATCGGAAGTGTTACGAAGTCCTTCACATGCCTCGCTATAATGCAGCTCCAGGAGAAGGGGGTGCTAAGCCTTGAAGATCCCATAGAGAAGTACGTCCCCTTAAGGATAAGACCTAAGGGAGAGCAAATCAGGATATGGCACCTCATGACGCACACTAGCGGGATTCCGGCCCTCGCATATGCTGAAGCCGTCATAAGGCAGTCAATAGGGGCCTCCGAGAAGTGGCTCCCGATATCCAGCTACCAGGACATGTTCACCTTCATGAACGAGGCCGAAAAGTGGGCGCACTCGAAGCCAGGGGAGAGGTGGTTCTACCTAAACGAGGGGTACATACTCCTCGGCTACATAATAGAGAAGGTCTCAGGCGAGAAGTACGAGGACTACGTCAGAAAAGAGATACTTGATCCCTTGGGGATGAAGAGAAGCTTCTTCAGGAAGGAGGAGGTCGAGAGGGATCCTGATGTCGCTGTCCCCTACGTAGTAACAAGCAAGGGGGAGAGGATAGCAAGCACCTATCCCTATGGGGCAATACTAAGCGACGGCGGCTTGATAAGCAATGTGATGGACATGGCGGAGTACATAAGGATGTTCCTGAACTACGGGGAGCATGATGGGGAAAGGATAGCAAGCGACCACTCGATAAGGGAAATGATGAAGCCAAGGATCCGCCTTCCTCATGAGCCTTTCATAAGCAAGGATGTCAGGTACTACGGCTACGGACTGGGCATAAGGCCCGACTTCTTCGGACATTACCTAGTAGGCCACGGTGGGAGCGTCCTGGTGTCGACAGCTTACATGGCCTTCGTCCCAGATAAGGGGATCGGGGTCATGGTCCTAGCGAACGGGAGCGGATATCCCCTGAGTTACATAGGGGACTACGCCCTAGCACTCATGCTAGGGAGGGATCCTATGGAGCTTCCCTTTATAAGGTATGAAAGCGTCCTTGAAGAGCTAGCAGGGATCTACGAGACGTACAAGGGCACGATGAGGGTCAAGGTCACCAGGAGGGGAAGCCTCCTGCAGATCGAGAGGAGGGACAAGTACACGGAATTCGTCGTTCCCCTGCTTCCAAAGGACATCGAGGGAGAGATCAAGGTCTTCCACGCCATATCCATGGATAGGAAGATACCGACGGAATTCGTCAGAGAGGGAGACGATCTATTCCTCATCTTCGAGAGATACAAGCTTAAAAAGGTAGGAAAAGCCTAGTCCAATCTAACTAACTGACTTAACCTACACAGCCCATACCCTAGCACCTGAGCTAGTAGAACTGTTCGCTGAAGATAGCTCATACCACGCTGTATGGCGAAATCCTTATCTTTATTCGCCCCCTCTGCCCGTCCGATGGGAGTTGAACTGACTAAGAGGATGATGGAAGAGCTCGGATTTAAGGGGGAGATAATCCTCCACAAGGAGAGCGGGAGGACAAGCGAGGATGCCGCTAGGGCCCTCGGGGTTCCCGTGAGGAGGATCATAAAGTCGCTGCTCTTCAGGTCGAAGGACGGCTCTTACGTTGGAGCCATAGTATTGGGCACGTCGAAGGTTGACG
>QMVU01000266.1 GCA_003661265.1 Thermoproteota archaeon
CTTCTCATAGATGGGACCACAGCGGACGTAAGGGTAGCAGGGCTGAAGTACGCGGAGGAGGTAGGTCTACTAGATAGAGCTGTATACAACTCCCTGGTTCCAAAATACAGGCCTGAGGAGGCCGAGACCATAAAGGAAGTTGGAATAGAGGCTGCTATCTTGCTGACATTTGAGATGAGCGAGTTCACGACAAGTGGGAGGATAAAGGTCGCGAAAAGCCTCTTAGACCTGGCGAGCAAACTTGGGATAAAGAAGCCTTTGGTCGACACCTGCGTTTTAGACATACCCACTCTAGGCATGGCCTGCAGGGCAATACAAGGGCTAAAGGAGGAGCTGGGAATACCCGTCGGCTGCAGTCCCCACAACGCAGTCAGCACTTGGAAGGGATTGAAGAGCAAGATGGGAAACCAGGCTGTAAGGCCAGCCCTTGCCTCAGCAAGCGCAATGGCAGCTGCTGTAGGCGGGGACTTCGTGCTTTACGGTCCCATAGAGGCAGCTCCTTACGTATTCCCGGTAGTTGCAATGGTAGACGCCGCAATGGGCTATTACTACGTGGAGAACAAGAAGATGTTGGATAGGAGCCATCCTCTCTTCAAAATAGCTTGATTAACCTTTTTCCAAAAATTCTTTGACCGAAGGGAACCTTTCCAGATCCCTGTGAGGGAGCTCCGTTGCACCTATGAACTCCTCCTCGAACGATGGATCCAGACTCAGCTCTACGTACTCTATCATGGTTAGTAGATCCATTGCCTCCTCCCTGGCTTTTCTTGAAACCAAGGCCATCTTAGCCCCCACTATGGCCGTGTTTCCAACGAACTGAACCTTCCTCCTGTGCTCCTCAGGGAAGAGGCCTATCATTACGGCATTCTCCACGTTTATCCCGGAGCCGAAGGCCCCAGCTACGAGAACTCTGCTAATATCCCCCGGGCTTACCCCCATCCTCCTCATCAAAATCTGCTGGGCCGCGTATATTGCTGCCTTTGCAAGTTGGAGCTCCCTTATGTCTTTCTGCGTTATCGTTATGTCCTCATCTAACCCAGCTTCTTGCCTCCAGGCAAGGACGAACTCCAGCTCGCCTTCCTTTCTCCTCATCCTAGGACTTCCAATCTCCTCCCTCATCCTCCCGTGCCTGTCTATGAGCCCGCACCTCAGCATCTCAGCAACGACGTCTATAACTGCTGAGCCACAAAGCCCTATAGGCCTTCCACCGTCGACCGTCCTGTAGCTAACCTCCAACGTCTTCGGGTCTATGCTAACCCTCTCTATTGCCCCAGATGAGGCCTTCATGCCGAACTTTATGTGCCCTCCCTCGAAGGCTGGTCCTGATGCAGCCGAACAGGCCAATATCCTATCCCTGTTTCCCAGGAACACTTCCGTGTTCGTGCCTATGTCGAGGAGGAGGGAAACATCGTCTGACACGTGGATTCCAGTAGCAAGCAGATCGGCAACCCCATCGGCACCCACGAATCCTGCTACCACGGGAAGGGTGAAAACATACCCCCTTTCGTTTATCTCAAGACCTAGGCTCTTTGCCCTTGCCTCAACAGGTCCCCTTACGGCGGGGACGTAAGGGGAAATGGCCAAGTACCTCGTCTCAATCCCCAGGAAGAGATGGTGCATGGCCGTGTTTCCCACAACAACCGCCTCATATATCCTGTCCCTGTTAACCCCTCTCCCGCCTGAGATGGCCCTTATTTCCTTGTTTATCTCCTCTACTAAGATTTTTTGAAGGAGCAAGCGGTTTTCCTCGGACTCCATGGCGAAGGTAAGGCGGGACATTATGTCCTCCCCGAACATGAGCTGGGGGTTTTCAACAGAGCGAACTCCTAGGACTTCCCCCTCTTCGACGTCAACGAGGTAAATGACGATTTTTGAGGTCCCGATGTCTATAGCCAAGCCGTAGTTCTCCCTCTCAGTATTGCCCTCCTCTAAGCAGAGGATCTCCTCGTCTCTAACGACAACGGTCACGTCCCACTTAGCTCTCCGTAACGCTTTTGGAAGGTCTTTGAGGAACTCTTGGTCCACTTTTGGCTCCCTAAGATCTATTCCTGATGCCCTGAGAACCCCAAGAAGGGATTCCAGGAGCCTATCGTAGTCGGCCCTCACGTCCTCGTGGGTGGGCTCTGGAACCAGGAGGTGAACTTTCCTTACCACGGGCTCAAGCTTGACCTCCCTTCCCAAGCCTGCTTCAAGTATCTTCCTCCCCTCAATCCTGCTCTCTGGGGGCAAGTAGACTTCCGCGTCTCCCAGGAGCCTCGCCTGGCATGCGAGCCTCATCCCCTCTTCCAGTTCATCTCTGCTAAGGAGGCTTTTCTCGGACTCAGTAACCTCGCCTAAGGCCCTTGGGTTCCTTACGAGTACCCTGCATTTTCCACACTTTCCAAAGCCACCGCACTCTGATCTTATTCGGAGGCCAGCCCTTACGACGGCCTCCAAAAGAGTGACCCCTCTCTCAACGAGCACCTTCTTTCCCTGGGGCTCGAAAGTAACCCTAACCCTTCCAGAACGCCTCATCCTCTAGACCTCTAATGAGGGTAGACACTACCTCAACCTCAAACCCTCGCTCCTCTGGATGGATCTCCCCTGATGGTCCTCACTCGTAGATCTAGGAAGTTTTATAATTTTTCGGACAGGGTTAGCCTCTGCTATGGACCTAGAGGAGACCATTAAGGAGGCTCTTCTTGCTTTCGATCCAGATAAGCTTGAAGA
>QMVU01000267.1 GCA_003661265.1 Thermoproteota archaeon
CCTAAATTCAATGCTGTCATCGTTTGAGATGAGTGTAACTTAACTTCTCGGAAGTTAAGGGGCTTAGGGAGTACTTAAAAAGGTGGAAAATCTTGTTTGGATAAGAGATGTAATTCTTCAAGAGAGAAAAATGATTGTAAGAGGCTGATGGAATCTCAAGACTGTGATGCCTTCCTCTTCCTATATATCCATAAGCCTAACCAGCCAACTACCCCGAGAGGTGCGGCAAAGAAGCTCCCAACTATTATGAACGATACAGCAACATATAGTGCAGTTAGAGCCAGGTTTATCAGCCTTGATAAGTTAAATTCTGGCAGTTCTATCCCTTTTTTCTCCCGTATTGTCACAGTCAGCGTGCTATATTCCACTCTAGACTGCAGATTTTTTAACTGAGCCTCTAAAACCTCTATCTCCTCTCTCACTTGCTTTAATCTGTCTTCTACCATTAGAACTTCCTCAACATTTTGAGCCATTGAGAGGATCTCAAGAAGTCTTCTCTCAGCTGCCTTCGAGTTGTTTAACCTCGCCTTAAGGTCTATCATTTGATCTGTAACGTCGTATGCATTCAGATTTTCAGATTTAACCTCTCCTAAGCTCCTTACGGCATTCATAGCGGCATCAAGCTGATTTGCCGGTACTTTGATTGATATCACTGCAGATTCCTTTTCAATCCAAGAGCTAGCAACATACCCGCTAAGACTAGTTGCGATGCCCATTATAGCCCTAGCCTTCTCCTGGACAGTTCCTTCTTCTACTTCAATTGTCATATCTGCTTCATATACCATAGCTCTACCTTGAGTTTGGGCGTACTGAATCCTCTTCTCCTCAGCACTAACATGCTCCATATGGTACTCTGCGGCCTTCGGAGGACTAACGCCTATTCTTGGAAGGACAGGCATTGGTGCTGGCATTATAGCTGGAGCCCCCCTACCTTCCCATTCATATCGTCCTGGAACCTGGCTAAATAGAGTATAAAGGAAGCCCATTACTCCAAGGGCAAGTATAACAAGTGACGCTAATCCAATCTTTTTTAGGTTCATATTCGTTCAACTAACTTTTTTGTCGTCTTCTTATAAAGTACAATAGTTCACTTCAATGATCATTGAAGTAAATTACTTCTCTAAACTTAACTCGAAGAGGACAGAACCACCTTTTGTAATAGGAGGTCCAGGATCTGGACACTTAAGGTAGCCTTTTATCCCTTCCCCAATGCCCATCTCTTTAGGAGAGTGCCCATGAGTTAGAGCCCATAAGAAGTGGGAAATCGCGTTCAATGCGTGGATGCAAATGTTACATTCATGCCCCTTCTTTACGAAGAAGTCCTCAAACAGGAATTCATCCCCTTCTGAGAAAACTGGGCAATACCCGTCCACCTTAGCAACTCTCACACGAACTCTCATAAGTTTAGAGGTCTTTTTTGGCAAAATTAAGTTTCTTTTTTCTTAAATAGAGCTAAGAGGGTTTAAGTAGCTCCTCCCTCTTTTTTACTCCTTAGTTCTGAAAGCCTTCTCTTAACCTCGCTTAATATCTCCTGGTATTCCCTTAATAAGAGCTCTCTAACATCAGGATCTGGTAATCCTCCTATCTCCTCTATTTTCTTCAGAATTTCCTGCTTTTCTCTCTCAAGTGTAGCCTCATCGTACCTCATCAGGTAGAAGCTCATGGCTTCATTCATCACTTCTCCTATTGTAACTCCCCTGCTCTCAGCTATCTCTCTTATTCTTGAGTAGAGTGTTCTGCTCAGGTTCCTTATGGGTATGGGCCTCTTATGCCAATGGACTTCTTCTTCAAGCAATCTAGGTCTTACCGCTACCACAGCCCTAGGAGCGAGCATTGCCCCTCTAAATGCCCCTCTTATTGCCTTCTCTATTATCAGGCCAATCCTCTTACTGAATTCCTCTGCCCACTCCTCCCATCTTTTCTCAAATTCCTCCCATCTTTCTTCCCACTCTTCTCTTTCCTCGTCCATCTTTCATCACTATACGTTATACGGTATAACAATATACATTAATAAACTATTCGAATAGAAAAGAGATCTGATTCTGATGGCGAGAAATTCAACTCCCTGAAATATGGTTAGAGAGTTGAATTAGAAAGAGTTATCAGCTGTCAATCCTCCACAATAGAGGGATTAAAATGTACGACATGATAACCTCGCTAATATGGTGGATCTTCGTGTTCTACTTATTAATGGCCCCACAACTCCAACATAGGGCATTATTAGGATCGAGAGCTGAGTTGCTACGTACGTTAGCGATTAAGAGGGGATCTAGCGTAATAACATTGTGCCATAGGCAGGAGAGCATTGGTCTTTTTGGAATTCCGTTCTACAGGTACATAGACATAGATGACTCAGAGAAAGTGCTCAGAGCCATTAGGGCTACTCCCAAGGATAGACCAATTGATCTCATTATACACACACCAGGCGGGCTGGTCATAGCTGCAACGCAGATCGCTAAGGCTATTAAGGATCACCCCGCCAAGACCACAGTTATAGTCCCTCATTACGCCATGAGCGGAGGAACTCTCATTGCTCTAGCTGCAGACGAGATAATAATGGACAGAAACGCCGTTCTCGGGCCTATAGATCCTCAGCTTGGAAGATATCCTGCCCCATCAATCCTTAAGGCTGTAAAGCAGAAGAGCCCAGATGAAATAGACGATGAGACCTTGATACTGGCAGACATGGCAGAAAAAGC
>QMVU01000268.1 GCA_003661265.1 Thermoproteota archaeon
GAAACTCTGGGAAGTGCCACTGTGATATGCAGCGATAAGACGGGGACGATAACGAGGAACGAGATGACGGCAAGGGAGATCTGGATGTACGGCAGGGAATTGCTCGTGACAGGGGAGGGATACAACCCGGAAGGGAAGTTCTTGCTGAGAGAGCGAATTTTCCAAGGAGATATCCCCTAAGGAGCTTCCAGACCTTAAAATGCTGTTAAAGGCTGGAGTACTTTGCAATGATGCCTTCCTGGTCTTCAAAGGGGGAGAGTTCCACGTAAGCGGTGACCCAACGGAGCTGGCGCTCGTAGTGCTTGGGGCAAAGGCAGGTATGATGAAGGGCAACCTGGAGGAGGAGGAACCTAGGATAGATGAGATACCATTTGACTCGGTCAGGAAGATGATGACGACGATAAACGGGAGGAACTCGCTGACGGCCTACTCGAAAGGGGCCCCGGAGATGGTTCTCAGGATATGCAACAGGATCCTAATCGACGGCAAGGTAGAGAAGTTGAACGATGATCTGAGGAGGGAAATACTCTCGAAAGTTGAAGATATGGCAAGAAGAGCTCTTAGGGTATTGGCTCTTGCCTACAAGCCGCTTGAGGAGGGATATAACAGGGAAGATGTGGAGGGAGAGATGATATTCCTCGGCCTGGTTGGGATGATAGACCCTCCCAGGGCAGAGGTGAGGGAGGCTGTCAAGCTGGCAAGGCAGGCGGGCCTCAGGGTTCTGATGGTAACAGGGGATCACAAGCTGACTGCGGAGGCCATAGCTAGAGAGGTCGGCATAATGGAGGAGGGCTCCTTGGTCATCACAGGCGAGGAGCTCGAGGGCATGAGTGACGAGGAGCTCGATGATGTTATAGAGAGGGTAGCTGTGTTCGCGAGAGTTTCCCCAAAGCACAAGCTTAGGATAATTGACTCCCTTAAGAGGAAGGGTCACATAGTTGCGATGACAGGAGATGGCGTGAACGATGCCCCCTCAGTGAAGAGGGCAGACATAGGCATAGCGATGGGGATAAGGGGATCTGACGTGACGAGGGAGTCAGCTGACATGGTGCTGGCAGACGATAACTTCGCAACCATAGTTTCGGCAATAGAGGAGGGGAGGATGATATACGAGAACATAAGGAAGTTCATAAGGCTTCTTCTCTCAGCAAACTGGGATGAGATAGGGGTTGTATTCATAGCAGCCTTGGCAAAGCTCCCAGTCCCCCTCCTTCCAGTTCAGATACTCTGGATAAACTTGGTAACCGATGGACTCCCCGCTCTCGCACTTGGAATGGATCCTCCGGATCCTGATGTGATGAAAAAGCCTCCAAGAGATCCTAAGGAGGAAATTTACCATGGAATGTTTGAATTCATACTTATTGCCGCTATAATAGCGGCAATAGCCTCCCTATTACCATTCTACTACGTTTACAAGACGGTTGGAGATGTGACCCTGGCTAGGACTGTTGCTTTCACCATAGCCGTCTTGTTTGAGATGTTCCTGTCTTTCAACTGCAGGTCCCCTGAGCACTACATTTTCTCCTCAGCTAGGAGGCTCCTTGAGAACAAGCACTTGTTCCTAGCGGTTATCACATCTATACTGCTTCAGTTAGCCGTCATCTACTTACCTTTCCTTCAGATAGTCTTCGAGACCACAAGCTTAGGCTTAAGAGAATGGATTTTGGTGCTTTCAGCGTCCTCTGGAGGGCTCTTCCTCTATCCCAAGTTGTTTGAGAAGAGCTGAGTGGCGGGAAAGTGAGAGGAAGGGTACAAGGCCGCCAATTAACCCGCATTGGCTGAAGTTTGAGGTAGCTTCAAACTTTAGCTTGAAGGTTTAAAGCTAAAATAACGAGGAGGCCGAAGAAGGGATAAGATTTTATTCTACACACCCCAAAACAAGATGGCCTGTGATGAGAATTCCTTCATCGGATTGATGAAGAATGATGGGCGGACTGAGGCCTCTAAAGCCCCGTAATCTCATACCTTATGGTCGCGTCCCATAGGATCCCTCCCTCACTTCCCAGCCTTTCCATAGCCTTGCTGTAGACTAGTTTAGTGAATCCATAGAGGAACATGTCGAATTTGAGGCCAGTTAAGAGAAGGTCATCTGCCCAAGCCTCTGCCTCCGGAAGGCACCACTCAATGACGCTTCCGGCCATGTCCAGCATCTCTTTGCTACCAGCAAATATGGGAGAACTTGCGTCTATTGAGGAACTAATCTCTAACGAGGGACGACCTACCTCTATCGTGCAGAGAACGCCCTTCTCAGTCTCCTCGAATGTTCCCCTGTAAGCCATAGGTTTGGCTCCCTCGAAGCCGCAAACGATGAGCTGCCCAGAGTTCAACTTTAAGGAATCTATCTTCCCTGTCAGGACATCATCTAAGGCTGCGTCAAGCTCTCCCAATGCGGCTATGCTCAACAATTCCCTTGAGTCCCCAACAAGCCCATATAGCCCGTGATAAACGAGCTCCGCTATTTCACTTGCCATCGAAACAACCTCAGGTCTCATTTCAGAGTAACTCTCTTTGAGAATTAACGGGAAATTGAGGGAATCTTTCAGAACCAAGCCCATTTCTTCTAGCTTCCTGACTTTATCTATGCCTCCTGGAAGGTCCTCTCCCCTCTCGATCCTGAGGAGAGCTTCCTGAACTCTGCTGTCATGAAGCAATTCCCCTACATCATATGGGAGCTCCCCGAACGTCGCTATGA
>QMVU01000269.1 GCA_003661265.1 Thermoproteota archaeon
GAACTTAAGGAACGCCTAAAATTTGGGATTAAGGCGGAGTGGGACGGAAAAACAGGAGCTAACGTTAGAACAGATATGGGTAAGATCTTTTCCATAGACACGCCAACCGAGTTCGGCGGGTATGGGGGAGCTCCCTGTCCAGACGAGCTTTTCCTAACCTCTGTTGCTGGATGCATCCTGACGACTTTCCTATGGTTCACGAGGAAGAGAGGAGTTGAGATAAGTGGAGTTAAGCTGGGTGCAGAATCAGAAGTAGAGCTGGTCAAAGGCGCATACTCGCTGAAAGTTATAAGGGTAAAAGTCGAGGTGAGAGCACCTGAACAGCATGTTAGCTCCGCAAGGAAATGCCTGGACTTGGCGATAAGGTACTGTCACATATCAAGGAGCATTGAACCATGTATCCAGGTGGAGATCTCAGGAGAAGTCCTGCCCAGATGACTACTTTCCAGGAGGTACGGCATAACCGGGAATTATGCAGATGAAGACGAGATCATCCTCCCCTGTTTGCCTGAAGGAGTGTTCTGTCCCTGGAGGGATGAACAGGAAAGTTCCTGGTTTAACCTCATATTCCCTTCCGTTTAGTGTTACAACCCCGCTGCCAGAAAGTATGACTACCCCATGTTCCCATTTGTGAGAATCGGGCGGAGACATTCCCCCTTTCTCTATCCTAAACAGCCTTATGGCAAAGTTCTCTGATCCATGTACCCTTGATATAAGCCATCTCCTGTACACTTTTACGGCATTACTCACAACTTCCTCTTCAACATCCTCTATCCTTCCTACAACTGGTTCCACAGTGCAATTGGCTGGATAAAAAAGAAAAGTGTCACTGATGTCTGATGTCTCCTAGGTTCCCTTAACGTAGCCTTAAGGGTTTTTATTTTAGCTGAGCTCAGTCAGGTTGTCCATGGAAATGGAGATATTCGTCGTCACAAATTTGGATGCAGAAAACTCTGAAGAGGTAATAAGAAAGCTAGGTTCTGTGCTCTTAGAAAACGGCTTTGTGAAACCAAGTTTCATCCCAGCCACCATAGAACGCGAGAGGAGCGTTCCAACGGGTCTTGAGCTTATGGGGGGAATAAACGTGGCATTACCTCATGCCGGCGTAGAACACGTAATAAAGCCAGCTCTTGCTGTAGCAAAACTCAAGAAGGAAGTAGAGTTCAGGAGAATGGATGAACCCGAATCTAAAATCCCTGTGAGGATAGTCTTCATGCCAGCGATAGAGAATCCACATTCTTACATAGTGACCTTGCAGAAGTTAGTTGAGATATTCAAGAATCCAGATCTAATGAGAGAAATAGCTGGAAGGGAGAATCCTAACGAGATTAAATCGTTGCTAGCTTCGCACTTAGCTAGAATTCTTAGCCGCTGAACGCTATCATCTGAATCCTATTACAGCCTAGATTAAAGAGCTGAAAAATCCTCATCAAGCGATCTCATGTTGCCATCCTCAGACGATTCCCAAGAGACCAAGCCTTCCAAGCGTCTCCTTCCTTGGCACACTGTTCTTGTCCCAGCCCCTGTGCTCATAGTACTCCTCTAGCATCCCATCCAGCTCTACCACTTGGCCCTTGGCTCCTCCCTCCTTAAGGGGCTCTGAAAGGAACCTCTCAGGAAGCGTGTCGTCCTTTCTTGAGATACCGGCTCTCACGTTGAACATCCTCTTGAGGTTGAATATTCTCTCACCATCTATCAGGAGGTCGGGCACCCTCTTCGTTATCCTGGTTACCATCGAATAGAAGCCCGCCACATGTCCTAGAGGTGTTGAGACGAACTTGCAGAGGCCCAAGGACTCAATTACCTCATGCCAATCCTCCATGACCGCAACCACCCATCCCTTACCTTCGGTCTTGAACCTGTCAACCCTTTCGTAAAGCTTCAGGTCAGGTTGTCTCTCTCCTCCTTCTATTCTGAAGAAGGCTCCCTGTAGGTGGTCTGCTCCTCTGTTTGAAGTTGCATACTGAAGCCCAAGACCTTTGAATGCCCTTAGATTGTGCATAGGAATTTCAGTGCCCTTTACGTGCATTGCATACCTTTGGGAGCCCTTTCCCACCCTTTGTGAGACCTTCCTCGTCCTCTCTGCAAGCAAATCCCCCAAATCCCTCTTTTAGAGATCATCTCAATTAGTTTGATTATGAGTTCAGGATCGCCCCACTCGAGCTTTAGTCCACCAGTGTCCCTCTCATCTATCACTCCCTTTTCGAAGCACTCGATCGACCAAGCTATCGTGACCCTGGTTGAAATTGTGTCTATTCCGTACTCGTTGCAAAGGTGCTCTATAATGATGAGGGACTCTGTATCATCGTTGAGAAGCATAGAACCTAGGGAACCGACGGTCTCGTACTCAGGAGCCCTACCTCTTATAGCAGGGAATCTCTCTGATTTGGTGGTAACCTCCTTCCAACAGTGGACTGGACAGTTGAAGCAAGCTCTATGCTCCCCTTGGGATTCATCGACTATAGCCTTTCCGTTTATCTTTGAAACGCGCTGTCCTGTATAGGACCCTCATTTGATTAGGGGCATACGATATAATTGTGGGGTATATCGAGTCGAACATAGAGTTGATCAAAGGAGCTTACTCGTTAAAGGGAATAAAGATAAAGGTAAAGGTCAAGGCATCAGAGGAACAAGCTGAGAAAGTTAAAAGGTGCTTGAACTTAGCAATGAGGTACTGTC
>QMVU01000270.1 GCA_003661265.1 Thermoproteota archaeon
GGTATTATTGCAACTTTCCTCTCGATCCTACTTAAACAGGCCTAAAGATCAAGCGCAGCATGAATGCAGGGAATCAGCATCATTTTTTAATTGACTCCTGAGGAGCCTCTTGATAGCCTTGCAACGCGACTTCTACGTTGTTACGGAGGAGGAGATAAAAGAGGGAAAGGTTGTCGATGTCTATTTTTTGAGGACTTTGGAGACCATGAGAAGGCTTGGAATAAGCAGAAAGAGAGTAGTGGCCGAAATAGCTGCGAGATCTCTTCCTAAATCAAGGATACCTCCATACGAAAGGTGGAAGTGGGGTGTTCTAGCAGGAGTTGAGGAGGTAGTCAAGCTCTTGGAGGGAAGGGAAGTAGACGTTTACTCCCTCCCAGATGGAAGCCTCTTTCACCCAAAAATCCCAGTTATGAGAATTGAGGGTCCGTATGAGGAATTCGGAGCCTTGGAAACGAGTATCTTAGGATTTCTGTGCTCCCTATCTGGAGTTGCAAGCACAGCAGCGCACGTGAAGATTGCAGCAAAGGGAAAGCCCGTCATCAATTTTGGAATAAGGAGAAATCACCCCGCAATTTCCCTAGCAATAGAGAGGGCTAGCATAATTGGTGGTTGTGATGGCTCATCGGGTATACTAATAGAGGAGCTGGGATTCAAGCCCTTAGGGACAATGCCTCACGCATTGATGATAGTTGCTGGCGACCAGGTTACAGCTTGGAAGGCCTTTGACGAGGCGATGCCGGAGGAAGTTCCTAGAATAGCTCTAGTGGACACGTTCTATGATGAGAAAACTGAGGCGATAATGGCAGCTCAAGCCCTTGGCGAGAAGCTAGCTGGGGTTAGGCTGGACACCCCCGGATCGAGGAGGGGAAACATGGAGGAAATAATAAGGGAAGTAAGGTGGGAACTTGACCTAAGGGGCTACAAAAACGTAAAAATATTCCTCTCCGGTGGTCTAGACGAGTATAGTGTGGAGAGGTATGCAGAAGCCGGTGCCGATGCCTTTGGAGTTGGAACCAGGATAACGGGCGCAAGTCCTATAGACTTCGGGCTAGATGTGGTTGAGGTGGAGGGAAAGCCTATTGCAAAGAGGGGGATACGCTCAGGAAGCAAAGATCTTTACAGATGCCCTAAATGTTTAAGTTATGCCGTTGTCCCGAAGGGTTCTGGGGCTCCTTCCTGCAGGAAGTGCGGGACCGAAATGAAGGCAGCATATGTGAAGATGCTGGAGAACGGAAGGATCTTGATAAGTTTCGAATCAGTCTCTAGGATAAGGGAGAGAACCTTATCTCAGCTAAGAAAGCTAGGACTTTTGAAATCATAGTGATAACCTCCATAAATATTAAGGAAAGGGTTGCAGAATTCTCAGGGTTGAACATGAGGAAAGTTAGAATTCCGAACCATGTAACCCCTACGTCAGTCATTCTGATACTTCTGTTGACATTAATCCTATTGCCCAGGGCAAGGATAGGCGCAGAGCAACAAGCTATGCCCTTCCCGAAGTACCATACAGATCCTCTTAACGGCATCTTCTTCCCTCGCATAGGAACTCCAGCCTTTGTAGTATACCACGGGAGCCTGGAAGTATATGTCAAGAAGGACCTCATTTCATCGGAGCCTACTGTATGTCTAAGATCCCTCTTCACTGAGAGGTACGAGTACGCGCTTGAGGTCTTAGCTACTGAGGATGTGGGGGATGGGGTGCTGAAGATCACAGCCAGGATACCAGAAAACATTCCTAAGGGCCTGTTTAACCTGACCGTGAAAAGCGGTGCGACGGAACTCACAGAACCAAATGCAGTTTACGTTTTTGGCGAGGAATACCCCGGAAACTTGAGGGTACTCCACATAACCGACAATCACTATGGTGTGAGGAAGAAAGCAAAGCTTCTAAAGAACAGAGAGCTGTTTAGAAGGCTTATTGCCGTGGCAAACGGTCTGAGACCAGATATAGTGCTTCATACAGGAGATCTGATAGATGGAATTGCAAGGGCAGATGAGGAAGACCCGTTTATGAGCGTATACAGAGATCTGGTCAGGTTGAGGGTTCCATGCATAATTGTCCAAGGTAACAACGATAACACGGCGATCGAAAAAGGATCTTACTTCTGGGAGAAGTACATCGGTCCGCTCTACGGCTTCGTTAAGTTTGGAAACTACAGCTTCTTCCTCTTAGATGCTGATACAGGTAGAGTTCAGCCGGAGCAAATTTCTTGGCTCAGAGAACAGATAGAATCATGCAAGGACGTACCCGTAAAAGTTCTAATGATCCACTACCCATACCACAGTGAGGAACTGGGTTATTATCAGAAGGGGAAGGGCTTCGTTAGTGTAGTCCCAAACATAACTAATTGGCTGGAGGGTTACAATTTCTCCCTTGTGCTGATGGGACACTGGCACGTTGATAACATAACGAGACCTCCAAAGGTGCCCGCCTTAAGCATAGTAAGTGACGCGGGACAGTACGACGATGTGAACGATTACGGTCACTACAGGCCCATGACGATATGGGAGGATGGTAGGGTTGAGTTCGTAGATCCATCCCCCTCATTGGCGACGTTGTCGGTGGAATACCTCCAGAGATATGATGGATCAGCCAAAGGAGTTTCCATAATCGTATCGAACAAAATGGACAGCGAGATAAGCTTAGTCCTTCCTGCCGTGCTATCGAGCTATAGTGA
>QMVU01000271.1 GCA_003661265.1 Thermoproteota archaeon
ACTCCGATGTAAAACCAGTCTATGATCCTAAAGCAAGAAGCATCTTTTTTTCAGTCCTCTCTGAAGAGGAGAAGGAACTTTATCAGCGAATTTTGGACCTAAAGCTAAGTCTTGAAAAGGGGATTGAATCTTAATAACTGTCAAAAATAAGATAAGGGGGTTCGAAAATGGATTTTATCCTCTGTATAGGGGATCCTAAGACAGGAAAGACATACAGGTTAGACCTTGATAAGGATAAGGGTAGCGCTCTAATGGGCAAGAAGATAGGTGACGTAATTCCAGGAGAGGCCATAGGCTTACCCGGTTACAGGCTGAAAATTACAGGGGGAAGAGACAAAGATGGTTTTCCTCTCCATCCGGGAGTACATGGAACCATCAGAAAGAGAATACTGCTCTCTGGGGGCCCAGGCTTTCGACCTAGACACAAGGGAGATAGAAGGGCTAAATTAGTTCGAGGGAACATACTGCTAGAGGACGTAAAGCAGATAAACCTTAAGGTCATAGAATGGGGGCCAGAACCTCTAGAGAGTTACCTGGATAAGAAAGAGGAAGAGGAGGAGGGAGTGAGTTCAAAGGATGAGTGAGGAACCAAAACAGCCAGAAATGAATATAGGGACTGCTGGTCACGTAGACCACGGAAAATCAACCATCGTGCAGGCTTTAACGGGCGTCTGGCCAGAAAGGCATAGTGAGGAGCTAAGAAGAGGCATTACGATAAAGTTGGGCTATGCAAATGCTGAGTTAAGAAAGTGTCCTAAGTGTCCCGAGGATGATCCTGAAAGTTATACTACTAAGAAAAAATGTCCAAAAGATGGCTCAGAGACCATATTACTGAGAAAGGTTTCGTTCGTCGATTGTCCTGGCCACGACACGTTAATGGCTACCATGCTGGCTGGATCTACATTAATGGATGCTGCACTTCTAGTTATAGCGTCCAATGAACCAGTTCCTCAGCCACAGACAAGAGAACATTTGGTAGCCTTAAAAATCATGGGAGTAAAGCAAATAATAGCTGTTCAAACTAAAATCGAATTGGTTACAGATGAAGAAGCGTTAAAGCACTATGAAGCGATAGTTGAATACCTTTCACAGGAGTTAGAGGAAGTTCCTCCGGTAATCCCAGTGTCTGCTTTACATGGCGTGAATCTAGGATATCTAATCAGGGAGATGGTGAGAAAGTTCAAACCTCCAGAGAGAGATCCAACCCTTCCTCCACTGATGTACGTTGCCAGGTCCTTTGATGTTAATAGGCCAGGGACTAGGCCTGAAAAATTGAAAGGGGGTGTTCTAGGCGGTACAATTATTCAAGGTCAGTTTAAAGTTGGAGATGAGATAGAGATCCTCCCAGGGCTCTATCAAGCAGGGAAGTATCGCCCATTAAAGACTGAGATCATAAGTTTAAGAAGTGAAAACATAGATCTGGAATATGCAAGACCCGGAGGACTCATTGGAGTTGGTACAAGGCTGGATCCCGCCCTTACAAAAGCGGATTACATGGTAGGGAATGTAGTCGGTCTCCCGGGAGGCCTTCCTCCCGTATGGGAATACATTGATGCAAAATGCGTTTTTTTAGAAAGAGTTGTCGGGCTTAAGAAGGAGGTACGCGTTAAAAAACCAGAAACTGGTACATTGATAGAACTTAACGTCGGAACAGCAACCGTACCTGCAATCGTTGAATCAAGGACTTCAGAGGATATTTATGGTTTAAAGCTGAAGATTCCAGTATGTGCAGAGATCGGGCAAAGAATGGCTGTGTCCATGAGAATTAGTGGTAGGTGGAGATTAGTAGGTTACGGCTTCATTCAAGGGGGTCGAGAGTATAGGTATTAAACCTCTTTGAGGGAAGAAAATTTTTAATCTCTTATTCCTTACTGAAATCCTGAGCGGCCGTAGTCCAGCCTGGATAGGATGGGGGCCCTCCATAGGACTTGAGGAAAGCCCCAGACCCGGGTTCAAATCCCGGCGGCCGCATCCCCTACCAGAGTACTTTAAAAATGGCTTGGCAACTCTACTATGAATTTACTGCTGATTTTACATTGTTTTTAGAAAAACTGTGCTAGTGAGCATAGGTGAGAATTTAAGACTTAAGATCGCTCCTACCCCCTTACATTGAGCAGTCAGAATAAAGAGAATGAGCGTTCCATCATAATCGAAACTGAATCTAAGATAAGGGAGATTGTACAAGAATTTGCAAAACTGAAAGGGATAAAGAGTGAAAGGGCTCTGAGACTTATCTCAGACCTAGTACTTGCTTTTCTTAACTCGATAACGGATTTACCGAAAACGGACTTAATTGAAGAGTGGAAGCTAGTTGCTTTTAGGGCAAAGATGCCTCCTGTATGTAAGCATCCATGTCAATTCAGCAGTGAGTTGGAAAAGGTACTAATGAGGGCGGGCTTTAGGAACATACATTATCATCTGATAATTACAGCATTAGATAGGCTAAGTCGGTGTGATAAAGAATCATAACTCCTTACTTTATAGATAGGCTACAGCTTCGAATCCGCTATTGTACACGGGGGTTAACCACTAACATTTTTAAGACATCAGCGGAAGGATCGAAACAGAGTTGCCCCGGTAGCTCAGCTGGTGGAGCGCCGCCTTGGTAAGTGAGAGACCCATAAAGGCGGAGGTCGCGGGTTCGAATCCCGCCCGGGGCTCTTTATACCATAATAATC
>QMVU01000272.1 GCA_003661265.1 Thermoproteota archaeon
CAATCGAGCTCCTAGGTAAGTCAGGACATGGATAGAGCGAACTCCGCCAAGATCTTTGAGGCATGAACTATGTCGCTCAAATCAGCTACTTCAACCCCGCTATGCATGTAACGAAGAGGAATGGAGAGAAGCGCTGTCTTAACGCCTCCTCTAGCTACCTGAATTGCCCAAGTATCCGTGCCAGTTCCCCTGGGAGAGGGTTCTATCTGATAGGGAACCCCTACCTCCTCCGCAGCTGACCTTAGTTTCTCAACAATTGTCGGGTGGTACACCGGACCAACAGCTATGGCAGGTCCCTTTCCCAGCTTTATCTCAACCTTTCCTTTCGTGGGTGGGGTCACCGCGTGGGTAACATCAACTACGATGGCAGCATCCGGCTTTAGTTTATAGCCTATCATGCTGGCTCCTCTAAGCCCAATTTCCTCCTGAACCGTGGCCACTACATCTAGCTCCACTTTGAGATCCCCTTTTCTCTCGGAAACTCTTCTTGCAGCCAGAATTATGGAGGCTACTCCTGCCTTGTCGTCGAACGCCATTCCGGTGACCCTTGTGCCAGAGAGTCTCGAGAACCCGCTTGAGAGCAGGGCATAATTCCCAACCTCTATTCCAAGCTTCTCAACCTCCTCTCTGTTCTCCGCGCCAACGTCAACAAATAGATCCTCCATCTTAATCTCCTTAGACTGCTCCTTCTTCCTCAGGTGGGGAGGGACGCTTCCTACAACTCCTAAGACAGGGCCCTTCTTCCCCAGTATCAGTATCCTCTGCCCATATGGGACGGACGCGTCCCATCCCCCAACTTGCTCTATCTTCAGGAAGCCCTCATCGTCTATGCTCTTTATCATGAAGCCTATCTGATCTATGTGGGCCACAAATGCAATCCTCCTCTTAGCTTCTGGGTTTAGCCTGCTTACGTGGTTAAACCACTCATCGGTCTGGAAGTCGTCCACGTAAGGAGAGAGGAGCTCCTTAAGGATCTCACCTGCTTTGGCCTCCGTACCCGTGACAGTAGGAACCTCAACTAACTTCCTTAAGAGCTCACATGCTTCCTCAATTTCCTCCTTTTTTACCTCTCCAGACTCGCCCAAGCCCACACCTTCTCAAACGGTTAAGTGGGAAAATTATAGACTTTTCCCTGATAATAATAAAAAAGAGGGAATAAGATAGCGAACGTTTTATCCCCACTCCACCAATTCTGCAGTTGTAGTTCCCTGTCCGCTGGTGATCTGCCACTTCACAGGAATTGGGACACCGTCGGCTACCCAGTAACGAGCCTTCCCTGTGCTCACCATTGCCTCGTATACCGTACAACTGAACGTCCCAGCCGGAACCGTAACGGTTTCATGACCGACTTCCCTCAGCTCAACACCCTCTCCTTCACCAGCTGTTCCTGTTGGGGCCTGTGAGCAAGGCACCGATTGCCAAGGACCGTTGCCTACTGACATCTCAGCTTTCAGGCATGCAAGGGTATCTTTGTCCAGCCATGCCCTGTACCTCATGGTAATTCCCTGAGCCTCCATCTTCATCTCAATTTCTTGAAGCCAACAGCTCCTTCCCTGATATGTGGAGCTAGTGAAGGAGTACGAGACCGTGTACTCCATGGTTTGCCCTTGAGCGGTGCTCCTTATCCTGTACGTGTAGTGAGAGACTCCTGCTATGTTGAAGATATCTGCATATGAAACCTTCCCAGGGGATGGCGTGGGCGATGGAGTAGGGGAGGGAGACGACGTCGGGGTTGGCTTAGGTGATTTGGAAGGTTTAGGTGATTTGGAAGGTTTAGGTGATTTGGAAGGTTTTGTAGGCTTGGGTGTCGGAGAGGGCGCACCTCCTTTTTGGAAGAAGCTAATATATGCGTATACTCCTGCAACTACCACTATAACGATTAAGATAAGGGCTAATAGGGCTCCCTTGCCCATACTTAAGCACCCTTCTATTTACCACTAATTTCTATTAAAAATTCCTGTGAATGAACCCTATAGACCATTCATCCACCTGATGGTCTTTAAACAGGTGGGAGTTGGTGAGTTCTCCGTTGCCCAGATGATCTCAGCAAGATCGTGAACTTCTGAGATCTCTACTCCTGCGGTACAAGATTGGCAACTATGTGAGCCATAGGAAAGCTGTAGTTGGGCTTCCACATCCGCAGCTTAACCCAAAATCCAGTCAAATAGGGCATTTAAGCATTTTTACTCTCCAGCTTAGTTTCATGAACACGAGGAAGCTAAATGTTGTTATGAGTTAAAACAACCATTGCATTCTTAACCTCTTCATAATCTCGACCTTCTTAGCAACTACATTACTCGATCGTTCTCGGATATACTCGAATTCATTGGATATAACAGAATTCCAAGTTAATATTTATATCTTAGGTTATCCAGATAAAATTGAAATGCCCACCCTTCTAATTAAGAACGTGCCAGAGGAGTTGATGAGGAAGCTTAGAAGGCTTAAGGTAGAGTTAAACTGTAGAACTTGGGCCGAGCTGCTTGAGAAACTCGTCAATTTCAGGAGCATTGTTGTTGAAAGTGTTTCGGAGGACGTTATTGAGGAATTCCTAGAGTTAAGGGATGTTGTCACCAAGAGGTGGGGCAAGGGAGAGGTTTTAGAGGAGTTTAGGAGGGCCAGGGGGCATGAAGAGAAGGCTACTAAC
>QMVU01000273.1 GCA_003661265.1 Thermoproteota archaeon
AGCCTCCTCTGTAGGAGCTACAGCGACATCCGCATGTTTTATGACATAACGAAAGAGACTTTGGTAAAGGATGGGCCTCAAAATCCTCACATACCATTTATCCTGAAAGCTCCTTCCAACATTATGGGCCGTTAAAATAAATGGAATTCTCCCTTTTTTTGAAGCCAAGGCAGCAACGAATGACGTGGCATATTCCTGTCCGTGGGCATGAATAACGTCATGTTCTTTGCTTAACTTAGAAAAGAAAGGGGGCAAGGGCCAAGGGTTTGGAATAGGTGGAAGAGGCCTGAATGAGGGGAAGGAATGGACCTCAATTCCATCAACTTTACTTGGAACTTTGCTACAAGTATAAACTACTGGACAATGCCCCATCTTCATGAGTTGCTGACATAATTCATAAACGTGGATTTCTACTCCGGCACTCACTTCTGGAACAAAATAAGGCGTTACGTGTACTATCCTCATCGCTCAAAACACCATGTACTCCCTGAATGATCTGTCTACTGGATTGAGAAATTGGCATGAACTTTGGGGGAATAGAATTGAGCTATGTGCACAAGAGGGATGAATTACTAATATCCCAAGATCCATTAGAATTCGCCTCTTACAGAGCTCGATGCAACTTGACTAATAGCTATACCCACAAATGCTACCAAGTAAACGAAATCAAGGAAAGGTCCCCCTAGGTAATGAATCAGAATGAATGTAAAGTTTCCTAGGTAATATAGGCTAGCTATACCGAAGGCTAGCCTTAAAATATTCCAAACAACTGAAAAAAACATCGTTACAATTAACCATAGGAGCTTTATGTGAAGAGGCCCTTTTATTCCGAAGACTCCTATCAAAAAGGCGAGAGATATTAAAATAAACATTAAAACACCTGAACAAGTCCAATCAATTGTTATCCGAGTTAACTTATGTGGTACGCTCCAAAAAGCGTTATAGATTAAATTTACAGCTGCCAAGGGCGCTATTATAGACCATAAAATCTTAAAGGGAAAAGGGATTTTCCTTAGCCTCCAAATGATAAACGAAGCTATGATAAGATCTAGTAAGATGAACAGAAGGGTAAAAATATCAATTCTCTCGTAAGGAACTTGTAGCTCAAATGTAGGTCCTCCAGGAGCGTATTTTAAGGGAAATATTTCAAAAAGAGATCTGGCTTCCCCCATATAGAAAAGACGATATGGAACTTGAGCTACATCTAAGAGTTTAGCAATCATCCTCGCTTGAAACCACCAGTAATTCAGGAAATTGGTTCCCACGAGAAAGGTAGTAAAGGCTGAGATAAGTAAACCTATAATGAAGTGGGATCTTTGAAAGCCAGGGGCCCAAAAGGCTCTTCTTAACTCTCCATCTAAATCTTCCAAAACAGGTCACCTTAGTCCCTCGAAAGGCGCCTTTTAAAGGAGGTAATACTTGAAACCGAATCAACAATTCTAACGCCATCTCTGGCATATATTTTTGTTTTTTCTAGCGTTCCTCGTTCCATGTAGACGATATTTCCAGAAACTAACCCCCCTCCATCCCTATCAAAACCTATCACAACCCCTCTGGAGACGAAGACCGACCCCCTAGCATCGACACAATTTCCTATTATCGTATCTTCGCCCAAGAACAGGTTACCTTCAACGACTATGGACTTTCCTATACCGTTTCTTGGGCCTATTATGGCATCTCCTTTTACATGAACTCCTCCTATGATCAAAACTTCCTCTTCTGTCAAGAAATCTCCACACACGATGAGATTGTAAGGCACAAATTCCTTTGCAGGTATCTTTACATCCCCCTCGATCCTTATGGTTTCAGCGCCCTGAAGCCATACCTTCTGGGACTTGAGGTAGGAGGGCTTCTTTCCTCTCTCTAGGTCCTTAAGAGACTCCTCTATAAGTCCCAGTTCCTCAGCTCTGTGAAGGATTAACAGTTCCGGGACGTTAATCCCATATTTGATGAAGATCTCCTCTTTAAGCTCTTCCAATGGGAGTTCCCTGAATCTCTGTTTAAGGAAATTATCTAGGGCCGAGGACCACTCAACCCTCCTTCTTATCATCATGATCATTACTCACCACCCCTTAGCGTCCCTCCTCTCAAGATCCTCAGGACCCTCTTGGAGTCACTGGTCTTAAATCCTAGCCTTGCATATGCTTCATGTATTTGGCAGTTACTCCCTATTACCTCTATAATTGTCTCAGAGGTAACTTTTCTTATGAAAGAACCTCCTAAGATGACGATTTTGCCTTCTGCATCAACCCACTCCTTTACCCTAGTATTTTCTCCTAAGATGATGTTAGAATCGGATGCAAGGAACTTTATCTCACAATCGGATCCAACCCTAATCTCCCCTGTTGAATACGCACCTCCAAGAATCCTACATTTGTCACCGATTCTCAAGTTTCCTATGACGATGAGTAGCTCACGCACTCTAGAGTTATCTGGAAGATACGCATCCCCGCAGATTAAGGTAAAATTGCCGATATCTGGATGGAACTTGGGACTCTGTTTGAGAACTACTTCAAGCGACGGGTTTTCTTTTCTCGCTATATTTACTAGCTCGATAGCTGGTTTCACCTTTTCTCTAAGGGCAAGAGCCTCTTCCCTGCATGATATAGTTCTATCTAAGTTTATGGGAAGAGGACCAGGA
>QMVU01000274.1 GCA_003661265.1 Thermoproteota archaeon
AAGCAGTCCTTTGGAAAGCTGCAATTGTGCTTGGAATAACCGGAGCCATCAGCTCCTCTCTTGGAGCTTTTGCGGCAAGCCATCTTCCTGGAAAAGTGCTGAAGACGATATTTGGGATTGCCATTTTGGGTGGAGCAATTAGGATGCTGACAGCTAAACCTCCGAAAATAGAGGAAAAGCCATTAGAAAACGTATTTACCTATGTGCTTTGGGGAATACCTCTGGGCTTTGCTTGCGGCCTGATAGGCATAGGAGGAGGCGTTCTGATGGTTCCAGTCATGGTAGTATTCCTCAGGTTCAGCATGCACCAAGCAGTAGGAACTTCCACCGCTATGATGATCTTTACATCAATAGGAGGGGTTATCTCTTACGTATTTGAGGGATTAAACGTGAACGGCCTGCCAGACTACTCCATAGGTTATGTAAATCTACTGCAATGGATTCTCTTAGCTGGGACTAGCATTCCTATGGCTCAGGTAGGAGTAAGAGCTGCCCACAAGCTTCCTGCAAGGAAGCTTAAGTACATCTTCATAGCCGTCATGATATACATGGCCCTTAAGATGATAGGGGTTTTCTCTTGGTTACATCTACCCATTTAAGGTGAGAGATATGTCCAATCAAGAGCTTGTTAAGAGATTTGAGATAAAGGAGGTCTTGCCTTGTATAACAACCCCTGGCTACATAAGGTTCACTGCACAAGCAGATAGAGAGATCGGAGAAGTAATTCCGATTATTTTCCTAAAGTTTCCTCCGGGAAAAGTCTCTTATAACGAATCTGAAAACACGTTAACTCTTAACATATTTAACAGGATGATCACGCTCCATCCATCTGGCAAGGTTGCAGTAACAAACACAAAGGACATTAAAGAGGCCCAAGAGATCTTAGATGAGATAAAGAAGATCATAAATTTGGCATACAAAGATTACCTGAGGTTTGGGAAGCCTAGCAAGAGAGAGATACAGGCAGCAAGAGAGATCTCATGGATGAAAATATACAACTATCTTCCAAAGATCAACTGCGGTAAGTGTGGCTTTCAGGTATGCTCTGCCTTTGCTGTAAGCGTCCTTCAAGGGGATGCGAGGCTTTCTCAGTGTGAGCCTCTAAGTGATCCGAAGTACCATAAGAACTTAGAGGCCCTTAAGAAAGAGCTAGGACCTTTCCTCTTAAGAATGTTGGGCTGGAAGCAAAAGGATGATGAATGAACAAAAGCTTATGTATCTCCTATTTTGCAGGATTCAAACGCTAGGGTATGCTTCTCTCTATAAGCTGCTTTATGATGAAAATGAAAAGCAGGCTAAGGATTAATATTAGGGAGAATGGAATTAATGGGTTGACTAGATAACATGTTCCGATAATCGAGTATTTTATCGCCTCAACAGAATATGTAAGAGGAAGAAGTAATGATATTGCCCTTAGAGGCGTAGGGAGCCTATTCAGAGGTATAAATATCCCACTTAAGAAGATCATCGGAAACCTTGCTGAGTTGAATATCGTCATCGCGTTGAAAGGGTCCTTCGAGACGAAGGCCAGAAGGACGCCAAAGGACGCAAAAAGGAAGGTAGAAGAAAAAATAGATGCTATGAGAAGGGGAATGCTTAAGGGCTTGAGCTTTAACAGGGGAATGAGCAAGAAGATTGTTGCTATAGAGGATATCGTCCCGAAGAGGAAGCTGCTAAGAACTTTTCCAAGAGCTATATCGAGGTAGGAGGCCGGATACAATAACAACCTCTCAAAAGCCCCAATCCTCCTCTCAAACACTATTGAGGCTGAGGCCATGGAAGTTGTTCCGAAGAAGAGAGCTAACGATATGAGCCCGGGAGCAAGCTCATGTATATCTCCCCTGCTCCTTATTACGAAGGTCAAGGCAAAGGCCAGAGGGAAGAGGATTCCCCAGCTTATCGTAGGTGGCTTGAGGTAGTACTCCTTTATGTCTTTCTTAGCAATGTAGAAGGCTTTCTTCACTTGAATCAATCTCATTCCTCCAAAAGCTTGATAAATACCTCCTCCATCTCAGCTCCTCTAAGACTGAGTAGTTCTAGGCTAAGGCCCCTTTCAACGATCTTTTTTAGCAACTTCTGGAGTACTCCGACAGCGTCCTTTGCTACTATTCTTACCGTGCCGTCCTTCCAAAAGTCAACTTTTACTACACCTTCCATGTTAGCCATCTCCTCATTGAAATTTTCGAAAGGCGTTATCTTCAGCTCTAATACTTGAGATCCCGGAATTAGCTTCTTAAGGTCTGAAGGAGTTCCTTCAGCAACTATCTTTCCTTTATTTATTATCGCCAGTCTGTGGCTAAGTTTTGATGCCTCATTTATGTTATGAGTTGTAAGGAAGATCGTAAGGCCTTTTTTGTTAAGTTGCTCTATCAAACGCCACATCTTCCTTTTTCCCATCACATCAAGCCCTATCGTAGGCTCATCCAAGAAGAGCAATTTAGGCTCATGTACTAGAGCAGCTGCTATAGTTGCCCTCCTCTTCATCCCCTTAGAAAGGTTTGCAAATTTCTCATCTTTCTTATCTATAAGCCCAAAGAACTCAAGGAGATCCATTATCCTTTCCTTCCTTTCACTCTTTGGAACTCCGTACATCTCTGCGGAGAAGTTCAGGTTGTCGTAACATGTGAGTTCGGGGTAAAG
>QMVU01000275.1 GCA_003661265.1 Thermoproteota archaeon
TACCATGCTTCCTCAGAAGAGCAGAAACCACAAGCAGAACATCGGACGGCGATACACTGTCCAGCATCATCAGGTCTATGGGTATTCCTGTGTGAAACACTGCATCCCCCGCTGACCCTCTGGCCTCTGCTACCCTATCCACCCACCTCATGGCATCCTCGACCGTTCCCTTCTTCGCTAGATCGAGCGGATGTATGCCGTCGTAAATCCTCGATAGGACTTTGAGGTAATTACGCGAAAGAACGTCCCCATCAGTGTGAATTATTGCGTACTTGCCCCTCTTATGAATCTCGGCTGTAAATCTCCTGTGCCAAGGCACGTACAGTTCCTCCATAAACCACTCTGGGTAAATGTGTCCGGTGTAGGAGAAGGCGTCGTCCGCCACCCTAACCGCGTCTATCCACTCCATCTCGCTCCCGGCTTTTATCAGCTCGAGGACGTAACCCGCAATCTTATCGTAGAGCTTCCTAGCCTTTTCCCTCTCTATCACGGTTAGAACGCCAAAGTCAAAGAGATGGTACGCTAGATCTAAACTAAAACCGCTAGGAGGTTTTTGAGGACAGAGGAAGTATTCACTTTGCTCTGTAGGTCCTATAACCTCAAATATCACGAATTTTCCTACCTCCATAAGGCCTTCAAGGGATCTCCTGAATCCATCAACCGTCTCTCGAACTATATCATCTACGGAAGGCCAATCGTACCCCTCCTCTATGTCGAGCTCTTCTGCCCACTCTTTCAGACTTCTGTTACCCCTCTTAAAGGGACCTCCCTCATCGAAGAAACGGCCCCACCTTGGAACCCACGCGTGACCCAAGAGGACGTCGCCAAGTGCTGCCTCTAAGGTCTTCTCTATAGTTTCAAAGTGGACAGGGATCCTTTCAGGCTCGAGTCCTTCGTAGACCATTTCCACTAGTCTTCTGGAGTCCATCGTTTATCTGGAATAGGGAATTGGTAAAAACTAGTCGGTCGGAGGCGTTGTTGCCTTATGCGATCTTCTAAGAGGAGCTAGGAGCTAACGTTGGTTCTTGGACAACCTTCCCGCCAGCGAACTTGGCAATTAACTCAAGAGTTAGGCTTGCAGCTCTCATTAGGAGGTTTAACTCTACGCCTGGAACTCCACACGCAATTACAAGCACTTTCCTCGTGTTTTTGTCGATCTTGGTTCTTTCGGAGTCCCTGTGAGGGTAGAGATGGATCACTTTCCTCTCATCAGCCAGAACTATTTCCTTCCCTGTTAGTTCCTCTTCTCCCGAACCTATAGGCTCGAACCTTTCCCCTTCCCTTGCCATCCTTATGGAGAGATGTCCCTCTATTTTAGAGACATCGTAAAGGCCTATGGGAACTAGTGTCACTACGCTTGCTAGATTTCCGCTATCAACAACGTTGTTTATCCGCGGAATAGACCTTCCCTTCAAAATCCTTCTCATTAAAGCCTCTGAACTGGGCCTTGTCTTTGTGGGATCTATTCCTATCCTCCAAAAGAAGTCCCTGTAGGCCCTTATGACTGGGTTGTCCTTCAGAGACTCCAGGACGTACTCCCCTCTGGCTCTAGTAACAACCTCCGTGAGATATTTTTCCAGCTCAGGATCGCCTCTGGATACGGACACTCCGTCTATTATCGCGTAAACAATCCTTACTCCAAGCGATAGTGCTTGAGGACTTATCTCTATTGTTAAATCTTCCATTGGGAGGGCTCACCAGCTCCTACTCCATTATGATTTGTTCTACGCAGGATAGGGGACCCCTAGACATGGCTTTTAAGTTCACTTTCCTGCCCAGTATCCTCTCGAGAACCCCCGCGCAGAAGCCTATGTGAAAGTAGCACGTTGGCAGGGGTTCATCCAACTCCACCCCTCCCCTCCTGTAAAGGTCTCTGAGGACGCACTTATCGAACACCAGCTTGTCTCCCTCTAATCTGCCCTTCCAAGCATTACCCAGTATCCTTTCGAGCTCTTTAACTGCTTCTTCTAAGCTCAGGGTTTTCTCAAATCTAATCCCTAGGGATTTGCCCAGCTCCTTACCCGAGCGGTAGAGGGCTACGTTAGCTGTAGATCCCCAAGTCTCCTTTAGGGAAAGGGAGATGGCTAACAGGATGAACTCACTGGGATCTCCTCTTGCCATAGACAGGAGGTTATCGGACATCTCCTCTCCCTCAGATGGTGATAGGGAGTTCGATTAAATCCTTGTGCGTTTCAACCTTTCCCTAACCAAGTCGACGTACTCCTGCGAGTAAGGGAAGATTTCCCTGTGAATTCTGCAGGGATATGACTCACAGTCCCTATCGCAACGACCTACCCCTCTCTTTACAGCACACTCAAGAACAGGACAATTTCTTCCCCTTTCTTTCAGCATTTTAAGCCTGTTCTTGCCATTTAGAGTCTCCTGGATCGCACCCTCGCACGCTCCACGCAACTTCATTATGCACCATCCTACAATCCGTACCACATGCTGCTACCATGGAACTACCTCCTCCAACCACAACCTAGGATGCAAGGCTCTGTATCCTGTGATCCTAGGAGGGGTTGATTGCTTCCATGAACTCAAACTAGCTTAAAAATAACTCCATAGGAGGTTGAGCGAAAAAGTTAGGGTTCGTTGATAGCTGAACGTAGTGTCATTTTTAATATACCTGTACCAAA
>QMVU01000276.1 GCA_003661265.1 Thermoproteota archaeon
GAGTTCAAGGCTAAGGTTCTTGGAGTCGTAGATGACGCGGTAATCCTGGATAAGACAGCGTTTTATCCGGAAGGAGGCGGTCAACCCTCCGATATCGGTTATTTGTTGGTGGATAATGCCAGATTTGATGTAACATTTGTCGAGAAGGTGAAGGACAGGGTACTTCACCACATAAAAGGAGTCGATCTCGAGACGCTTAAGCCGGGGAGAATCGTCACAGGAATTGTAAAGAAGGAGAGAAGGCTCTCCCTTATGAGACATCACACAGCAACGCATGTAATTCTAGCCTCAGCTAAGATGGTTCTTGGAGACCATGTATGGCAATGGGGGGCTCAGAAGGGAGAGGAGGAGAGCAGGCTTGACATAAGCCATTACAAGTCCATATCAAAGGAAGAACTTAGGAGAATAGAGGAGATCGCGAATGAAGCCGTTATGAAGAACATGGAAGTTAGGACCTTTTGGCTCCCAAGGCATGAAGCTGAACGAAAATACGGGTTCGTCATATATCAAGGGGGACTGGTTCCTGGTACCACAATAAGGATCGTTGAAATAGATGATTTCAACGTTCAAGCATGCGGAGGAACTCACGTTAAGAGAACCGGAGAAATAGGCCCAATAAAAATCTGGAGAGCGAAGAGAATACAGGATGGTGTGGTTAGGTTAGAATTTAGCGCTGGATTAGCGGCTGTAAAGAGGCTACTATCTTATTACGACGAACTAAAGGAACTCTCGGAGATATTCGCAAAACCTCCAGAACAAGTTGTAGAGGCCGTTAAAGACACCATAAGCGAAATTAAAGCCCTGAAAAAGGAGCTAGAAAACGAGAGATCTGCGAGGCTAAGGGAAAACATAGAGAGGGCTCTAATGGGTGCGAGCGAGGTAAGGGGAATGAAGTTAGCTTGGGTCTTGACGGAGATAGCAGATCAAGACTCAATAGTTAGGACCTTAGATGAGATCATAAGGCAAAGGGGAGAAGGCGTTGTTCTCGTGGTTTCTTCGGGTCCAAAAAGACTCCTCTGTTTGATGGCTGGAGACAAAGCGGTCAATTCCGGAATACATGCTGGAGAAATTCTGAGGAAGATTGTCAGGGAGCTTGGAGGGGGAGGAGGGGGATCACCTAAGTTAGGCAGAGGCTCTGTTCCACCCACAATTAAACCGGAGGAGATTGCGGAAAAGGTAATGAGGGCTGTGAGGGAAGCAATAAGTGAGGGTTAGAATTCTGCTCTCGGCAGCTAAAGAGCTCATGGCTCTGGCCTACAAAGGGTATCCAGAAGAGCCCTCCTTCTCGTTGGTATCGGTCAAGTATTCCCTCTCCGAGAGAGAACTCTTTGCCCTTAAAAAAATTGTAAGGTGGCCGGACGAAGCGGTCCTCAGCTCATTAAAGAGGATCTCCCCGGAATTCGCTCTCGGAAAGGAGATAAGGGTAGACGGCTACAACGTCTTAGGTACAATCCAGGCCCTGATTGATGGGGATCCAGTATTTCTCTCCAATGACGGCTTTGTGAGGGATATAACCTCAGCTTACAAATCTTTTCATCGCAGAGGGATCTCAGATCAAGCAATAGGGTTCCTTATAAGGGAATTGGAGGCGATAAGACCAAGAGAAGTACTGGTTCTTTTGGATAGCCCAATTAGTAAGAGCGGGGAGCTATCAGCAAGGGTTAGAAAATTTCTAAAATCATCAGAGCTCAAAGGGGAAGCTAGAACGGAAAGAAGTGTAGATTTCGAGGTGTCAAGAGGGGAAATAGCGGCAAGCAGCGATGTGGCAGTTATAAGGAAGGCAAGAGCCGTGATCGACTTACCGAGCTTGATAGCAGAGAACTTGGGGATAAAACCTTTGAAGTTCTGGAAAGATTATGAGCTTTAAAGGAGTACTCAACTTATGCGAATTCTTCCGAGAACTGTTAGATGGGAGGACGGAAAAGTCATCCTGATAGATCAGATAATACTACCAGAAGAGCTTACGTTCATAGAGTGCGAGGATGTCGAATGCGTTGCTAAGGCAATAGAGCAGATGAGGGTAAGAGGAGCTCCTGCGATAGGAGCCACTGCGGCTCTAGGATTGGCTTTAGTTTCCTATCACTCTAAAGCAAGGGTTGAAAGCGAGTTTATCTCGGAACTCGAAATGGCTGCTGAGAGGTTGAGAAAAACAAGACCCACAGCAGTGAATCTATTTTGGGCTGTAGATCGGGTGATAAAGGCAGCCAAAGCTGGGATGAGTTTGGAAGACATGAGGAATAGAGCTGTGGAAGAAGCTCTGAGGATAGCGGAGGAGGATGTAGAGGCCAACAGGATGATAGGGGAGCACGGCCAAGAGCTTATCGAGGACGGACAGACGATAATGACAATTTGTAACGCAGGAAGCCTTGCTACTGTCCATTTAGGAACAGTACTGGCCCCAATTTACGTAGCATGGGAAAGGGGGAAGAGGATCAGGGTAATTGCTTTGGAGACAAGACCAGTTTTGCAAGGAGCAAGGCTGACCTCATTTGAGCTTCATTATGCTGGCATACCAGTCACCTTGATAGTAGATGGGGCTTCAGGCTACGTAATGAGGGAGATAGGAGTGGATCTAGTTCTTGTGGGAGCGGACAGAATACTGAGGGACGGAACGGTTTTCAATAAAATAGGAAC
>QMVU01000277.1 GCA_003661265.1 Thermoproteota archaeon
ACGTAGACGGTGGGCTGGAGGTATTTCCTGTAGAAGCCTTCTACGTCAGGCATTCCCTTGCTCTTCACGATGAGGTGATAGAATTGCTGCCCATCATCCAGGTAAACAGCCCCTCCCCCTTGCCTCCTCCTCACTATGGGTATCTTATGAGACGAGCAGTACTCCACGTCCACTTCCTTGAAGACGATTTGGTGGACGCCCACACAGACGTAGGGTTCAGAGGGATAACAGAGGATGAGGGTGTTAGGTGATCTGCCTTCTCCCACGAACTTGGCAACTGCTTCATAGACGGATTGAATTGAATAGCCGTCTAAAGCTCCTAGGTCCACCAACCTCCATTTTTCAGGCATCGGAGGATGCTGTTACGTTAATTATAAAGCTTTTGCGGGGGAAGCACCTCGTTCCTCACCTAGTGAGGATCTTTATTATGCTGTAAACTATGAGAAGCCCAACTATTAGGAAGACTACGTCGTAGATTATTTCTGGATTCACGACTTTACCTATGTAAAGTCCGAGAACCTTCAGGAGGACGCCTCTCAGATAGATATAGAGGACCGCTAGGTCAACAAGGTTGAGCATATGTCCAGTGACATCTGAAACCACATAGGCTCTCTCCGGAATGCTCTCCTCATATATCATCGACAGGGGCTTTCCAAGGCCCTTAATTAGACCAGCCATGATCAGGGCCAGCAAAACCACTATTACATCCGATACCGTTATTCCCAGCAACGGAATGACGATGCTGTCTATTCTGTAAACCCTCATGAAGACCCACAACAGTATGAAAGTTATTATTATGGCGGAAATCTGCCTAACTAATAGCTTGCTCCCCTCCTTCGCAGACAATAGATCACCTTACCCTTTAGGAAATTAATGGATAAAAACCTGAACTTACACACAGTTGTATGAGATCTACACTCCAATTAAATGCGAGTAAGAGCAAGTTCTCCTCGAATCTTATCATAGCCCTCTCTTCTTCAAGTCCTCCTTAATGAATTCGATGTACCGTTCCCTGTTCATCAACTCCTTCAGTTCTTTCTCTAAATTAGAGGGCTTTATCTTAGCTATCCACCCCTCCCCATAGGGATCCTCATTAAGTAGACCCGGCTCATCCTCCAGCCTTCCGTTTACTTCTACGACCTTCCCAGATATCGGGGACTCTATGGGCCCAGACCACTTTCCGCTCTCAATCGTGCCTATGGGCTCATCCTTAGATACTTCGTCTCCAACAAACGGGAGTTCAACGAAGACTATTTTCTTAGCCAAATATTGACCGTAATCAGTCAGACCGATGACAACGACGTCACCCTCCAGTCTCGCGTACATGTTGCCCTTGGAGTAGTACAAGCCCTCAGGCACTTCAAATTCTTCAGCGCTGGTCATTCACTCCACCGGGCGGTTGAAGGAAAGAAAGAATAAAATCTTTTCACATTCTCTGAAGACCCCATTTAAACCTTGAGCAGCTCTCTCAAACACGTAATAGAGCGCTGCTAGAGGATACCTCCCTGTCTTACTCAATTTCCCTAGCAAATTTGAGGGCCTCAAATACCAATAAGAAGCTGAGAGCTAGGAACGAGAATGCTAAGCACTTATGGATAGGCTAACAGCTCTCTTAAATGCTTCACAGCTAAAACATCTGGCGAGGTCCGTTCAATTAATTTTTAACCAATAGATCACTCCAAGGGACGTGTCAACTGAGGGAATAACTTTCAGGATCGTTGCTCAAGTGCTACCATATATAACTCTAGCAACTCTCACAGTAGGCATCATCTTAAGGCTAAAGAGATGGTTTGTGAAAGGAAACTGGCCTATAGCAACGAGTTCTCCATCTAGATGGCTCCCTCACTTCGTGGTTGGGGTTGCCAACCTATTGACGTTCTCAAGGATCTATAAACGAAGAAAGGTCTTCTGGTTCCTCGGGTTTTGCTCTCACGTTCTCATGTTCATGATTCTATTTGGACACCTGAGAGGCTTCGGTCTCTGGTCTAAGGAGATCTTGCGGAAAGTAAGTCCTGAATTCGAACACTTAATGGTAGAGGTCATCCCACCTTACCTAGGTATACTTTCTACAGCTCTAATGGCTTGTCTCCTGGTCTACAGAGTAGCAGAAAGGAACCTGAGGCTTCAATCAGGAATAGAAGATTATCTGGTGATAATCCTAGTTCTTCTAACCTTGGTTTCTGGAACTCTTATGAGGCTGCTCCCTCCAGACTCTTTAACTCCTCTTACCATAGAGTTCCTGCCAGGTTTCGTCTTAAGGTTGGAGAAAACGCCCAACCTGCCCTCCCTATTGGTTCACCTGGTGACAGCTCAGCTCTTACTTATGTACCTATCGTTCAGCAAGCTGATTCACGTTGTTACAGCGTTGTTGACCGTGGCCCTTCACTCCATTGAGAGGACGGCTGAGGGGTTTGTCTTACCTCGATGGAGTGAAGTTGAGGTAACGGGAGGGGAGGAGGGTTCTCGGAGCGATGCAGCTCCCTCGATCCTACCTGGAAGGTTCCTTCTTTCCCTTGAAAGTTGCGTAACATGCGGGAACTGTGCCTTATACTGTCCAACTTACACATCATCGCGGGAAAGGGTTCACATCCCCAGCGTTAGGCTAAGG
>QMVU01000278.1 GCA_003661265.1 Thermoproteota archaeon
ATCTAAATCCTCCAGACCTTACGTACCTCTTTTTCACGGGTTCTTTCAAAACCCTGGGCTACTCTTCCCGCAGATCTCGATTGTCGTTCTGTACCTCAGATAGTTACAGTTAGTTAGTTCATAGCGATTAAAATCTAGAGCGAATTCTTTAAATCAAGAATGGGAAAGGGAGACAGGACACTTATGCGTATTCTTGCATTCTTAGACAATGCGAGCGTGATGAACATAATTGCTGGGCTGTTGGATGAAGTCGATTTCGTTGCAGAGAAAAGGTGGAGGTCCCTAGGTGCCCTATCAGATGATAACGCGATAGACTTCGTTGACTGGGAAATCTGGAAGATGAGAAAATACCTTAGGGAGAAGGCACCTTGCTATGATCTGGTGCACACCACAGCTTGGAGAGGTGGTCTCGCAGCTTACTTGGAGAAAGTTCCATACACTCTTCACTTGCACGGAAGTGATATCAGATCTGAGTTCTGGCGAGCTGATCCCATAAGAAGACGGGCATACAGAAAGGTTTTGTATTCTGCATTGGGTGTGGCTATCTCAACACCTGATTTGATGCATTTCGCAACGAAAGCTGGTCTTAAGAAGAGCGAGGTTACTTGGATCCCAAACCCAGTAGACCCGATGTTCCTCAAGAAACCTGATGATAAAAGAGTACAGCAAATCAGAGCTGATCTTATCGGAAATAAAGAACTTCTCCTTTTCTCTCCCAATAGATTGGATCCAGTTAAGGGCATTTCAACCATCTTCAAAGCAATAAGAAGCCTTCAGCAGAATTACGATTTCGCCTTTGTCCAGATTAAGTGGACAAAGGGCGGCGGAGATCTTTTCCTTAGAGAGTTACCAGAAGGAACAAAATTGATCTCTCCAATAAGAAGGGAGGATTTTCCAGCTTATCTTGCAGCCTCTGATATTGTTATTGGTCAAGCAAAAGCAGGAGTATATGGTATGACTGAGATAGAGGCCGCAATCCTCGGAAAACCAGTTACTGTATATGTAAATCCATCCATGTACCCCGTTACACCTCCTTTCCTTCCAAGAAAGGAGGGTTGGAAGAGTCTAAGAGATGTTTTGGAGAGGCTCATTTCAGAGCCAGCATTTCGCGAGAAATATAGTATAGCAGGGAGATCCTACGTTATGAGCCATCATTCACCTACATCTGTAGCAGAGAAGATGAAGGAGTTCTGGGAACGGATAGCTGATCTTGAAAAGCTAGCAACCAAGAGAGGACTGAGTGATAGTCTCTTAGGTGTTATGGTAATTTGTTTTGATCTGGCTAAGAAACTTTTCTCTTAGGAATTCTAACATGCAGTTCTTAAGGAAATTCCATTAATCCTCAGTACTTCGTATTTTTGTACCCCTCACAAGCGCGCTAGTCCTCCATTGAAGTTCTCCTCATTATTGTTGTTCTAATTAATTCAAGAATACCATAAAGCGTTTTATATATTCAAGTTTTTGATAAAGAAAAGCCTAGCATCACAAAGCACAGATCAAGATTTCTTATCATGCTTACTGAGGTGCGTTTTTATGGTCTCAAGACCTCACGGAGGGAGGCTGATAAGTCGAGTTGCCAGCGAAAGCAGAAAAGAGAGGATACTTGCCGAGGCATCGGAGTTTCAGACCATTAAGGTGAACCTGGAGAAGGCTATAGAGATTGAAAACATAGCAAAGGGAGTTTACAGCCCATTAGAGGGGTTCATGCTTAGCGGAGACCTGATGACTTGTCTGAGTGAGATGAGGCTTAGCAGCGGTGTGCCTTGGACCATGCCGATTCTCCTCGATCTAAGAGAGGAGGAGGTTAGAAATATATCTGAAGGGGATGAGATCCTGCTCTCCCTTCATGAAATGCCGCTAGCTACTATGGAGGTTGAGGAGATCTACACGTATGATAAGCATGAGTTAGCTAAAGCCATCTTTGGCACGGAGGATGAGAGACATCCAGGGGTTCGGATGGTCAAGGAGATGGGGGAAACACTTGTAGGAGGCAGGATAACTCTTCTTAACTCGGTTCCAAATCCATATGAGAGGTACACCCTTTGGCCTAAGGAGACAAGGGTTTTATTCAAGGAGAAGGGTTGGAAGACTGTAGTTGGGTTCCAGACAAGGAACGCACCTCACAGAGGGCATGAAGCGATTCAAAAGACAGCTCTAGCCATAGTCGACGGTCTGTTCGTGAACCCAGTAATAGGGAGGAAGAAGCCTGGGGACTTCAGGGACGACGTCATACTGGAAGCATACCGCGTACTAATTGAGAACTATTACCCTAGGGACACGGCAGTCCTTGCAATACTTCGGTACGAGATGCGTTATGCTGGGCCAAGAGAGGCAGTTCACCACGCGATAATGAGGAAGAACTTCGGATGCACCCACTTCATCGTAGGAAGGGACCATGCTGGTGTAGGAAACTTCTATTCACCCTATGCAGCCCAGGAAATCTTCAAGAATTTCCCAGATCTTGGAATAACTCCGCTCTTCATCAGAGAGTCATTCTATTGCAAGAAGTGTGGCGGTATGGTAAATGAGAAGATATGCCCTCATGGGAGTGAATACAGAATAAAGATAAGTGGCACTAAACTCAGAGATATGCTTA
>QMVU01000279.1 GCA_003661265.1 Thermoproteota archaeon
AGCAACCCTTCTACACCTCCTCCCTCCCATCTGTAGGTCCAACCAGAAGCATCATAGACCTTCACGGGCAATATCTCCTCCGGGGCTATTTCCCCACTGAAGAACTGGTAAAAGGGCTCGCACTGGGCTGCTGCTAGAACATGCGTGGGTCCTTCCAATTCACGTCTAGCAAGGGAAGGATCTGCTTTCTTCTTTAGCCTGACCTCAAGTTTAAACTCCTTTAATGCCTCAGGATCTCTCCCCGCATGACATACATACATTAGACCTTCTGCCAAATGTTCGAAGTACCCGGGCATCCTTTCATATACGTCCCAAGGGATTAACTTCGGAAACATCCACTCTTGAAATCCTAAAGGAATTAGGATATGGTCCTCTATCATTTCCTTCAGAACCCTAAGCAATCTTGCCATGGGAGAAGTTAGCACCCACTGTCCCCTTCCTGGAAATCGTTTTATCCAACCCTTTTTCAGAGCCAAAGTGCTTGGATCGATAGGAGCTCCGTCCTCAGTTGCATAGGGTTTCTGGGAAGTTTTCATCAAGACCGTCCCAACCGGTACTAAATTTCCTTCTGGGACAGTAACCTCCTCTACAACTTTCATTAACTCTGCTAACGCCCTGTCAATCATTCGGGATTTTATATCCTCTTCCTTTAAACCTCTAAAGGCAATTGTAAGTGGTTCTTTCTCGACTATCTCCGCATAATCTCCAAAGATCTCCCTCACTTCGCTGGCGTTTGCCCTAACATCTGTTCTTATCCTGTACTCTTCTATCCTGACATCCCTCACACCTAACCTCCTTTTCGATAACTCGGCTAAGAGCAAATTCTTCAACCTAAGTATTGCATCGTGAGGTCTTAGATACCTCGTACCCTCTATCTCTATTTTCAACTTATCCCCTTCAACTTTCCAGTTAACAATTCTGCTACCCTTCTTTCCCCTAGGAACTCCCTTGCTAAATTGTTCTGGAACTTTACGGCTTATTATATCAACTAGTACGGCTACATCGCCTTCATCAAGATTTCTGTTAAATTTCAGCCAGCCCTTTAGTAGGAAGTCCATCCCTACATCCATTCATCAGCCTACAAATAAAGATGAGGGAAGTTGGCTAGTATCCACTTGATAAAGATGTTTATTCCCATTCATCTTTTCTTCCTAGAAAGTTTAATTTAAAAAATTAACCTTAATAAGCTAATTTCTGGAACTATTTTGACCTCTGGAAGCCGCTGAGCGCCTGAGGAGTTCTTAGGGACCTAGATCCGGAGAGGGCAGAGGATAATGGTACTCTTCCCCTACTGTAAGGAAAACATGAACTTGAGTGAAGTGATCTTCCACAAAGATATACTTTACTTGGACGTTCTGAAGGGAGGGTTCTTGCTACCATGGCCTTTTTACACTGCCTCTAAGTTAGAATAGCAGCTGATCTTGTTAGTTTGTCTATCGTGGTTGTTATTGAGGGATTCCTAGATCATTTGTGAAGAATGAGCGTCGATAGATAGTTGAACTGAATATATGATTCAACTGAGATGATTATCCTGCTCGCTAGGTAATGGGATATCCTTACTTCGATCCTCTTGAGGGAGTGCAGAGAGCTGTACTCTTTAAAAGCATCTAATTAGCTGATCTCATTTGTTGCCCTCAGTCTTATACATCGGGGATGCTACGTACAAACACGTCCAACGTTGGATGATGGCCTTTGCGAATATAGGATGGAATGTCTCCATAATCACACGAAAGACTTATGAACTTAGTCCAAGTGTGCTTAGAAGTGCAAAGATTAGACAGTATGTCATTCCGAGACCTCCGGGATCCCAACTTGCCTACGGCCTTTTGACCCTTGCTTTCCCAATATACTTTCGAAAAGCAGTATTAGAGACAAAACCAGATATAGTTCACGTTCATAGTATTTTATATGCCATGATTTCTGCGTTCTCGGAGTTTCATCCTAAGATAATTACGGTCTGGGGATATCATCATATTTTGAAAAGCTGGAGAGTTAAGAGGTGGCTTGAACGTAAGTCCATCAGATCAGCAGATATTATCACAGTGAACTCGCCTAGTTTAGCTGAGAGGATAAGTGAAGTTTATGGCGTTCCTCCAGAAAAAATTGTCTTCCTGTTTTGGGGGGTTGACTTGAGTGTATTTAGGAGGGACTATAAGGATAAAGTGGAGTGGTTAAGGAGAACATTAGACCTAGAATGGGCTGAAACTATATTCATAAGCCCCAGAGCAGCTACGCCCCATTATAACGTAGATGTAATAGTGAAGGCATTTGCAAACTTATCTAAGTGCGATAAGGCAGCATTAATAATCCTAAGAGGAACGGGTAAAGGGGAGTATATCAATAAGATCGCGAAACTTGCGAGGAAATTGGAAGTTCATCATAGGGTAAGGATCATAGACAGGTTCCTTTCAGAGGAGGAGATGGCAGCTATGTTTAATTTATGCGATGCTTTCGTCTCGATACCGAATACAGATCAAATCGCATTTACTGTCGTAGAAGGTATGGCTTGTGGCTCTATACCCATAATAAGTGACCTTCCCGATTATAACGGAATAATAGATCACGGGATTGGCGGATTTAGGGTTAAACCCAGGGA
>QMVU01000280.1 GCA_003661265.1 Thermoproteota archaeon
AGGGTTAAGTCCAAGGCTTTTTACGAGCAGGTCCACCCACTCCTCATCGGAGAACTTACTTCTAGCCTCTTGGAACTCTGAAATATCGAGAGATGAGATCTGGTAGGGAACGAGCTCAACCAATGAGACAGGATCCGAGTCCTTAGTTCCAAAGGATAGCTTAGGATCGTAAATAAGCCTTCCCATCCCCCAAACTCCGTTCCTAAGCAAGTTCTCGTGTTCCCTAAGCACTCTAGGATGAACCATCCCCTTTTTCAGATCTAGACAGGGGATCGACAGCCTGTGGACCCCCTTCCTTATGTCCGTGGTTACGGTAAAGAAGTCCATAATCGTAAGCTCACCCTCGCTCATGAGCTGATCTAGCTTGAGGTTCTTCTCAGAAGGCTCGGGTCTATACCTCCTAAGGATGCTGGAAACCCTCCTTGCGCACATGGAGGGGGTGAGGCCAGCGCACTCCCGCATGGTCAAGTACTCCTCCATGAATCTCGGGACCCCCCAAGGTCCCAAGCTCAGGTGTATTCCCTTCTCTACCACAGCATCTTGGCCAAATATCCTTTCAAGCTTCCTCTCAAACTCTGAACTTCCCTGTAAAGCCATCTCACTCATGCATCCGGTGTGCAAAATTAATTTTTGTGAACCAAGAGTGGGATCAAACTTCAGCGAAAACTACAAATTCATTTAAGCGGGCTCTAAGCCAATAGATCTCAACTCATTAACGTTAGATTTAGAAGATATTAGAGAAGAAATTGAATTAATTAGCTTTCTTGAGAGCCTTTGCCCTACTGCTTGAAATCCTATCAATCTCTCTTTTCCGTTAACTATACCAAGGAACATGCCAACAGGGTTGAAGAGGGCCGAGTAAATGCCTACCTTTACCCCTTTGGGCTTAAGGGGAAGCGTCTTAAAGTTAACTCCCATGGATTCAGCCTCAGCTCCCGCCAGGCCGATCGAAGTCACTGAAATTCCCAGGAAGTCATCGCCTTGAAGCCTTATGAAGCCATTGTACTCCCTCTCATTCCCAACGGAATTCGCTCCAGCCAGCTTTCCAGCCTTATAAGCTATGCTTCCAATGGGCCTGTAAGTTTTCCTCCCAGAAACCAAGTCAATGGTTTCTGCACAGTCTCCACAGGCATACACCCCATCTATGGAGGTTTTCATTAGCTTATCGGTTCTTATAGCTCCTCTAACCCCCAACTTTAGTTGATCAGCAACGATTTCAGTCCTAGGTCTGACTCCGGTGACTACGATAACGAAATCAGCTTCATACCTCCTCCCATCGATCACAACGGAGCTAACACGATGTCCTCCCAGTATGGACTCAACCCTTCCCCCTTCTATTACTGAGATCCCGTTGGAAATTAGTAAATCCCTCAGGTAATTGGAAAGCGGTTCCTCTAGCAGAGTCCACAGGACCTTCTTCAGTTCAACGAGGAGGACCTTCATGCCGCTCCTGTGAAGAATGGAGGCAAGCTTGACCCCTATGAGTCCGGCTCCGATTATGACGCATTTACTTCCAATGCCCAACATCTTCCTTACGCTCAAGGCGTCGGAGTAGGATCTGAATGGGATAACACCACTAAGTTCACTTCCCTCAAAAGGGGGCACGAAAGGTTTACTGCCTGTGGCCACTACAGCGCAGTTGAAGACGATTTTTTCACCATTATCAAGCTCTGCCAGCCTATCATAGAGGTCAAGCTTCCTTACTCTGACCCCAAACAGGGTTTTTACGCCTACAATTAAATCCTTCCTAAAAATTGACAGCTCCTCAAGTGAGCCTCCCTTTATTAGCGAGAATATAGAAGGCCTCCTGTAGGGCCTCTCCTCCCCAACTAAGACCACTTCTTTTCCTGAGTTCGCCGTCTTAGCTGCGATAGCAGCTGAAATTCCGGCAACTCCACTCCCCACAACGAGGACATCTGTTCTCAATCCCTTCACCCTGCTCCGATCGGGGGAAGGATCTTCAAGGAGGCTCCCTCTTTAAGCCTGAACTTAAGATCCTTGGGAAGTCTCATTTCCCTATCGTCGACCATTATCAGGAAATAAGGCTTCAAGACCCCCTCTTTATCAAATAGAATGGATCTAGCATCTCTAGGAAGTACCTTCCAAAGGTGTAGGAGGAGTTCTTCAAGGGTCTCTGCCTCTACCTTAAGCTCCAGTTTCTTGACTCCGAGGACATCCCTTACCCTGCTGAACAGGTGTACTTCAAACTTTCCTGGCAATCTCCGCACCTAAGCTTGAACAGTTAGTTTTAGATGGAGATAAAGATTAATTTTTCTCGCTGGAAAGAGCTACAAGTCTGTGGTGAAAACTATGGGCTCCAGGGTACCCATGATACTGATTGTGGATCCTGAAAAGTGCACAGGGTGCAGGACCTGCGAAGTCATCTGCTCTTTCGTTCATTACAAGGAGTTTAACCCAAGGAGGTCGAGGATAACCATATTGAGGGATCCCGAAAGAGGGGTAAATTTACCTATGGTCTGTCAGCAGTGCGAAGAGGCACCTTGCATAACCGCATGTCCTACCGGGGCGACGTATAGAGAAGAGGAGGGCGGCCCAGTCCTCATAGATTACGAGAAGTGCATAGGGTGCAA
>QMVU01000281.1 GCA_003661265.1 Thermoproteota archaeon
CAGGATACTTCACGACGCCCAGGCAAATGCGGCAACGATAAACGGACTTTGGTGGTGGGTTCTTCCGCCCGGACTGGCCATAGCCCTTCTGGGCCTTGGATTCGCCTTTATAGGCGCAGCCCTAAATACCATACTCTTCCCGAAGATGAAAACCATCTGAGAGTCGGAAAAATGAGTAGAGAAAAAGGAAGTAGTAGAGGGGGAGAGAAGGAGAAAAAGAAAAGAGGAGAGGGATCGTAATGCCTCCTGTTATGAAGACCACAGGCCTAAAAACCTATTATTTCATTTCCAGAGGGGTGGTAAAGGCTGTAGACAACGTATCCTTGGAACTTGAGCCGGGATATTCCCTGGGTTTAGCAGGAGAGTCCGGCTGCGGTAAGAGCACCTTTGGCTTCTCGCTGATAAACCTAGTTCCGCCCCCTGGAAAGATAGTAGATGGTAGTATCTTGATAGACGGAACTGAGATAGTAGGTATGCCCGAGTCAGAGCTGAGGAAGAAGGTCAGGTGGAAGAAGGTTAGCATGATATTCCAGGGCGCCATGAACGTGTTAAACCCGGTCTACAAGATTGGCTACCAGATGGCAGAGCCCTTGCTGTACCACGAGGAGGGGATTACCAAAAAGGAAGCTATGCAGAAGGTGCACGAATACCTTGAGTTGGTGGGACTTACCCCTGCTGTTGCCGACATGTACCCCCATGAATTAAGCGGAGGAATGAAGCAGAGAGTTGTGATAGCAACAGCCCTTCTGACAGAGCCAAAGCTCCTTATAGCTGACGAGCCAACCACTGCTCTCGACGTTATAGTACAAGCTCAGATCATAAACCTGCTTAAGAAATTGAAGCGGCAGCTGAACTTATCCATACTTATAATTTCACACGACCTCAGCGTCATATCTGAAATAGCAGATCATCTGGCCATAATGTACGCTGGGAAGATAGTGGAATACGGTACCTCGGACAAGGTATACCTGGAGCCAAAGCACCCATATACCAAGGCCTTGTTAGGAGCTCTTCCAAGGCTGAGGGTTAAACAAGAGAAGTTAGAGTTCATTCCAGGGGTTCCTCCCGATCTCCTGGCACCTCCTCCGGGCTGCAGGTTCCATCCGAGGTGCAAATATAGGTTCGAGCCTTGTGACAAAGAGGAGCCTGAGCTCATAGAGGTGGAGCCAGGACAGTGGGTTGCTTGTCACTTGTACACTAGGAGGTGAGGTTCTATGAGTAGCGAGGAGAAGAAGACACCTGAAGGAGTTATTGCGGTTGAGAACTTGAAGAAGTACTTCCCAGTGAGGGGAGGTCTTAGAGAGTTCATTAGGAGGATTCCCCCTAGATACGTTAAGGCTGTTGACGGGATAAACTTCTCAATAAAGAAAAAGGAAACCTTCGGCTTAGTAGGGGAATCTGGCTGCGGTAAAACGACAACTGGCAGGTTATTGGTCAAGCTACTTTACCCAACGGAGGGGAAGATCTACTTTAACGGGGCAGATGTCACCTATCTGAGTCCAGAGGAGGAGAGGGAGTACAGGAAGCTGGTACAGATAATCTTCCAAGATCCTTACTCGTCGCTTGATCCAAGGCTTAGGGTATACGATGCCCTTGAGGAGCCTTTAATAGTCATGAAACTTGGAGATAAGGAGGAAAGGAAGGAGAAAATTTACAAAATCCTTGAAGATGTGAGGCTTGTTCCCCCGGAGGATTTCATGAGCAGGTTCCCCCATCAGTTAAGCGGGGGCCAAAGACAGAGGGTCGCTATAGCCAGGGCGCTAATCGTAAACCCGGTTTTCATAGTAGCCGATGAGCCTGTTTCCATGCTGGATCTCTCAATCAGGGCTGAAATACTTGAACTTATGAGGGAACTCAAGGAGAGATACGGGTTAACTTACCTGTACATAACTCATGACCTCTCAACTGCAAGGTTCTTTTGCGACAGGATAGCTGTGATGTACCTCGGTAAGATCGTTGAACTCACAACCTCTGACAGGCTAGTGGAGAATCCGCTCCATCCTTACACGAAAGCATTGATGATAGCAGTCCCAGAGCCAGATCCCTCTCAAAGACACATAATGAAGGAAATCCCGATAATTGGAGAGGTACCCAGTGCATTAAACATCCCACCAGGCTGCAGGTTCCATCCGAGGTGTCCCTACAGGTTCGATCTATGCGAAAGGGAGGAGCCGGAGTTCATAGAAGTGGAGCCAGGACATTATGTGGCGTGTCATCTTCTCTCTAAAAGGTAAGGAAGATAGGAATAGCGGTAGGGGGCGCGACAAAACTTCGTTTAGAAGAGTTCTGAGAAATAAGTCGTTAATGGCTGGGCTATTTTTCCTATTCACAGCTTTTTTGCTCTCTTTATTTGCGATATTGCCGGAAACTCATCATATAGCTGGTGAGGAGACTATATCGAACGCGAGAAGGATCACAGTAAATCTCAACGTCCTAAATGAGTTAGGATCCAAGTATGGAGGGCTCTGGGGCAACATGACTTTCATAAGCACCTCCAACTCAAGTCTAACTCTTAAGTTAGAGCATATAAATGGCACGAAATTTGAGGAGACCATTCTTCTTTCCTCGTTCGAACC
>QMVU01000282.1 GCA_003661265.1 Thermoproteota archaeon
CAGGATTTTCTCCATAAGGACTATCGTTGGAGGGGTCTCTTCAAGCATTTCGTACTCCATAGGAGGCTTTTTGTACGCTAAGAACGAAGTTTTCCCATTTATAGTGGTAATTTTGATTCAATTTCTCATGATCCCACTACTCCTTTACCTGAAGGAGCCAGAAACAAGGGAGATTTAGGGATGCTGGCTTGATGAATCGCACCTCAGGGCAACCTTCCTTAGTACCTCGGAGGGTATTGAGAGCAGCTGTTTCGGATCCTTCACATAGATGTATAGGTGATAACGTTTGGATAACCTATCCAGTTTTGTCATGGCGTACTCTGGTCTCTTAGGAAGGAGCTCCTCGTACTCCGAGATCACCTCCTTCAATATCCTCTCTACCTCGTGGGTTGGGAACTCCTTAGGGAACTCCAGTGAGAGCTCATAACAGGTAAGACCTTCCTTCTCAGTCCTGAAATTTGTTATCTTAAGGCCCAAGACGTCCTGATTGCTAATTAGAACGTGATTCAGGCTTGGTGTCAGTATCTTCGTGTAGTTGATCGATACCTCCTCAACGACCCCCTCCACATCCCCCATCCTCACGTAGTCTCCTATGCTAAAGGGCCGAGAGATCAGAACGTAGAGCCCAGCAATGAAGTTTCCTATGCTTTTCGTCGAAGCAAAACCTATTGCAGTTCCTGCTAGCGCCGAGAAACCGACAAACCAATCGCTTGGAAGGCCTCCAATTTCGAAAAGGGCAGCTATTCCTCCAAGCACTATGATGAACCTGCTGAGGGTAACCAAGGCGTTTTCGGCTGTTGGAGAGAGCTTCACCCTTGCAGCATATTTGTTCAGGTGTATAGTGATCAATCTCTCGATTAGCGCAGTGACCAGGAGAATTACGGTCAGCTTCAGGGCTATTGTCAAGTAATTGTGAATGTTCTTAACCAACTGCGACATCTGGCACCACCAAACTATGGCAAGGAACATCGACTACCTCCATAGGACTGTTCTTAAGATTCCTCCCCCTCAGAGAGGGCTTTCTTAAGGGCTTTGCTTATATCCTCAAACAGAGAGGGTTTCAAGGTCCCAACAAGCAGAATTAGCATCCCTATAACGAAGACGGCGTCGCTCAGAAATGCTTTATCAAACTCCTCCTTCTCCACCTTTTTTATGAGTCTTCTGAGAGCTTCAGCAAGCAGTATTAGCTGAATCGTAGCGAAAATTCCCTTCTTTGTATCTATCTTAGGCCAGTCTCCTTCCATCAACCCTTACCCCGGGTCTTACAATAAAAAAGTGAGTACTCGAACTCACACCTTCAGGAGATATCTCCTAACCTCCCAATCGGTGACGGACTTGGAGAACAACGCCCACTCCTCCTCAAGCATGTCGAGGTAAGCCTTGTAGATCTCGCCACCCATATACTTTCTAAGTACCTCATCACCCCTAGCCTCATCTATGGCTTCCTTCAGGTTTGAGGGAAGGGTTTCGAACTTCTCGGGAGTCTCGTATACGTTCCAATCGGAAGGCTCTCCGGGCTCCAAGTTCCGCTCTATTCCATCCATCCCAGCAGCAAGCACAGCTGTGAAGGCCAAATACGGGTTACAAGATGGGTCTGGGGCCCTAAATTCTATTCTGCAGGTGCCTTCCCTAGCTGCTGGTACTCTTACAAGGGCAGATCTGTTCCTATGTCCCCAGCAGATGTAAACGGGAGCCTCATAGCCAGGAACTAGTCTCTTGTAAGAGTTTACAGTAGGAGCTACAAAGGCGGATAGAGATCTTGCATGTTCTAGAAGGCCGGCGATGAAGTTCTTTGCGATATCGGAGATTGAAAGCTTGTCAGGATCCCAAAAGAGGTTCTTCCCCTCCAAATCGGACAGACTTATGTGGAGGTGCATGCCAGAGCCATTTATTTCCTCAAAAGGCTTTGGCATGAAAGTTACCTTTAAACCAAATTCTGAAGCAACATTTCTCAGGATTTCCTTGTAAACGAAGATGGAATCTGCTGTCTTAAGTGCATTGGAGAACTCGAAGTCTATCTCGTGTTGACCAGGAGCAACTTCATGGTGTATTGCCTCCGGCTTTATCCCTACCCTCGACAGGGACTTCGCAAACCTCATCTTAACATCTACTGCTGCATCTCCAACCAAGTCAAAGTATCCTCCCTCATCGTGCTTATCCTTCCCCTTCAGTAAGAAGAACTCTACCTCCGCCCCGATATTTAGTATAAACCCCTGTTCCATAAGCTTATCCAAAGCTCTCCTTAAGACCCATCTGGAATCTCTTTCTAATATCCCTCCATCTGGCTTGAATATGTAACAGAAGAAGTTTCCTATTATCTCCTCTTTGTAAGTGGAGGTGTAGAAGCTGTCTATGTCTGGCTTAAGGTAGAGGTCGGACTCGTCTATCCCAACGAGTTCTAGGGAAGATCCATCGAACTCTATTCCTTCCTCTAAAGACTTCTCAAGGTCATCTGCTGGAATTAAAAGCCCCTTTGCCCTTCCAGCCAAGTCCACCGTTCTCAACATCAGAAATCTAATTCCTTGCTCCTCTATACTTCTCTTAACGGTCTCTAAGACTGTTTGTCCCTGAA
>QMVU01000283.1 GCA_003661265.1 Thermoproteota archaeon
AATAGAGAGAAGTTTACTCCAGGATTGGAGATTATAGCAATCCCCTCCCTCTTTGCACGTAGAAGGGCGTTAGACACTACCTTAGGGTAGGCCTCTCCTACGTATATCATCCGTGAGCTCATTAAGTAGGAGAGGTCTATCTCGTCTGAGGACTCAAGTAAGGCCTTTCCTCCCAGGGAGTAAATTACTCTCCTTCCTTCCTTATCAACTGCTATGAAGGTGCATGCTGTTCTAGCGGATTCTTCAACTATCACCTTGCTTATGTCAACTCCGGACCTCCTGAAGTCTTCAAGTAGTAACTCTCCGTAATGATCCTTCCCTACCTTTCCAAGGAATCCTACCCTTGCTCCAAGTTTAGCTAGGGCTACCGCTATGTTAGCAGTAGACCCTCCTGGAAATATTCCAAATTCCTCGGCAAATACCATTTGATCGGGCTCAGGATGTCTTTTTACCCTTACAACTAGGTCAACCGCAGCAGCTCCTATAGTTAGGACATCTAAGCTCCGTGCGTACACCTATAAGCACCTCTTGTAAGCTTGTAAACCTCACTTATCCCTTCTCCCAAAGCCTGATGCTTTCCTCTCTAGCCCTTCTCATAACATCCTCTTCCTCAACTGTAAGGACTTTACCATCAGAGACTACAGTTCTTCCTCCTATGAGGACGGTATCAACCCAGGATCCCGTGCCAAATCCGATTAGTTGTGCTACGACGTTATCTCTAGTGAGTCTTGTGTAAGTCTTAGGCTTTAGGATGACTATGTCAGCTTCTTTCCCAGGCTCTATTGACCCTATCCTGTCGCCCATTCCTATCGCTTCTGCGTTCTTCAAAGTTGCCATTTCGAAGACCTTATCGGGAGGCATGACAGTAGGATCCCTTCTGTACCCCTTGTGTATGAGAAAAGCTGCTCTCATGACCTCAAATTCGTCAATAACAAATCCATCTGTCCCTAAGCCGACGGTTAGTCCCTTTTCAAGCAAATCTGGGATTGGGGCAATGCCTCCCCCAACCTCACAGTTGCTAAGAGGTTCGTGACTAATTTTCACGCCCTTCCTCTTCATTATCTCCATCTCCTCTAGAGAAAGGTGAACGCATTGGGCAGCTAACACATCGGACTTTAGGAATCCGATTTCCTCGTATAGCTGAACGGGGAGCTTTCTGTAATTGACAAGGCAGTACATCGTCTCGTACTCCCCTTCCTCCAGGTGAATGTGTATTCCAGAGTTAAGTCTATCCGCTATTCTCCTGGCCTCCGACAGGAACTCCGGGCTACACGTGAAGGTAGTATGGATGCACATCATTCCTCTGATGAGAGGATCCTCTTTCCTACTTCTAATGAAGTGCTCGTTTTCCCTTAGGCCAAGTTCTCCGTTTTCCTCGCTTACTCGCTCCGTGGCCTCGAAGGAGAGAATGGCCCTTAACCCTAGTTTTTCTAGAGCTTCTGCCTCAACTTCAAGCGCTCCTGGAATGGCATTTGGAGCTTCTAATATGTCCACAATACAGGTAGTTCCGTTCTTCAAGGCTTCAACTCCTGAGGCCATCGCAGCTGCCCTTATCATCTCCTTATCCAACTGATTTTCCACATATGGCCACCAAAAGTCCTCTAAGAAGCTTATAAAGGAAGTTGGAAGCTTCTTGATGGGCATACCTCTTGTCAGGATGCCATATAGATGCCTATGTGAGTCTATAAGGCCAGGAATTACGACCTTTCCTTTAGCATCTATCTCTTCATCGAAATGATAGGATCTCTTTATATCCAAAGCAGTTGATACGTCAACGATCCTGTTCCCCTCAATGTAAATACCACCGTTCTCTATAACCCTCCTTTCTTTATCCATTGTAACGACTAAACCATGGAGAATTGCAAGCGATCTCATGGGAAATCGGTAAAATTATACCTTGATTTTCCTATAAACATTCAGAATAAGAGTGAGGAGTCAACTTGTGTTCATTCTCTGGCTAATCTCAAGACTAAGCTCTTTGATCTTCTCCTTTCTTGGAATACCAGACACAGGATCCCAACCCCTGATCTCATAATACTCCTCCAGCATTTTGCTTAGCTCAACAACAGAGCCCTTTGAGGGCCCGCTTGGCATGGGATCTACTAAGAACCTCTCAGGTAATGAATCGTCCTTTCTGGAGAAACCCTCTCTCACGTTAAACATTCTTTCTAAGTTAACGATCCTCTCCCCAGCTTTCAGGAGGTCCATTGGCGTGACATTTGAGCCAACTAAGGCGTTGTATCCCTTAACCAATACGCTGAGTGGAACGGCATAGGACTCAACCAACGGAAATTTACAAAGGCCGAGAGAATCTGCAACGGCACAAAGGTTTTCCGAGAAAACTACGGCTTTTGCCTTCTGCCTCCAGGAATCCAGGTCGTTCAGCTGATCCAGCTCCTCATCTGAGAGTCCAAGCCATTCCTTTGCTATCTCCCTTAGCCATGGGTAGCAGATAGTAGGTAGAGCGTATAGATGGTCAGCACCTCTGTTCGATGTTGCATGACCTAATGCAAACATTTTCACAGTTCTTGGCTGTTGCATAGGGATTTCAAGACCTTTTACGTGCATGGC
>QMVU01000284.1 GCA_003661265.1 Thermoproteota archaeon
AACCTCAGGATTCGTACTTGGGTTAATGGAGAGCTACGTCAAGATTCTTCGACAAAAAACATGGTTTTCAATGTATATGAGATAATCCACCATCTCAGCAGAGTTATGACATTAGAACCCTGCGACATCATAGCAACCGGAACTCCAGCTGGGGTTGGGGTTTTCATGAAGCCCGAGCCTAAGTTCTTGAACCCAGGAGATGTGGTGGTGATAGAGATAGAGGGAATCGGAAGGCTTGAAAACGAGGTGGTTTCTGAGACAGGCTTGTAGGATGGCTGTTTAAAAAGAGTCTTGCTTGACAATTAGGACAAAAGTCTTTTAACGGTCAGGAGGTTAACAAACATATGTCATATTCCGTCTCATCCTTCGTCTATTTCGTACAGGACCTCGCTGAATACTTCGACGACTTCGTGGAGAGATTGATGTCTCAGCTCGCCCTAAGAGGGACTGCTATAACCGAGCAGCATGTGGAGTCAGATCTAGCCAAGTTTAAGGTGAAGTACAAGGATGAAAGGGGCTCCCTCATCGTGATACCCATAGGCAAGGACATAAAGGCAGTATATCAAGTGAGCGGCGGTGGGATTATCAGAAAGGCTATTTGGGGCGCCTTAACCGGAGGAGGGCTCAGCACTATAGTTAGCAGCCTCTTCGAGGAGAGCAACAAGGACAAGCTCCTCAGCCTTGTCGGCGGACTCACAGCCGGAGGGGCTTATGGAGCATACGATGGTTTTAATACGGCCTTGAGCGAGGCAACGGAGTTTTCCAGGATGCTGGCGGAGGCGATAAGGGATGTGGAGAGGGAGCTAAGGGAAATAAAGAGGGGAAAGGAGGCTGCGATGGAAGCTAGGAGGGAAGCCCTCCAGAGGTTAAAGGGAGAACTTGAGGAAGTATATGCAGAATTAACCGTTCTAAGGGAAGAAATTGATCTAGCAGAGAGCGAGGGTAAGGAGGTGAGCAAAGCTAAAAGCAGGTATGAGAGGGCCGAGAAGCTTCTTGACGAAGCTGAGGAGGCATTATCTTCAGGGAAGGAGATTAAGGCGAAGGCAAACCTTAAGGCAGCCAGAAGAATGATAGAGCTTGCTAGAAATGCCCTAGAAGAGGCCATGTAGGTGGATTCGATTGCTGGAGGATTTCAACCTCCTCATAACGTGTTCAAGGGGGCAGGAGGAGGACGCTAGAATAGAGACTATGTCTGTCCTTAAGCAGATCGGAGATCCCAACCCAATCGTAGAAAAGACTTCTGTGAGGGGTCTTCTCACCGCAAAGACTGGCATGGATCCTGTTGAGGCAATCAAGAAGATGAGAGAACTACTTAAGGAGAGACCTGTCTCCTTCCTGTACATTAAAAGGGCCATTCCCATTCAGAAAATCATCAGGACAGATCTTGAGGAAATAGGGAAGGTTGCAAGGGAACTTGGCAGCAAGATAGGGGAGGATGAGACCTTCAGGGTGACGGTCGAGAAAAGGCATACCGACCTCAGAACCATGGAGATCATAAAGGCAGCAGCCTCAGGGATAGACAGGAAGGTAAACCTGGATAACCCGGACAGGGTTATCTTGGTAGAGGTTATAGGACCTCTAACCGGGATCTCCCTGATCAGGCCTCAGGACATCCTTTCCACCCAGAAGGAGCTCAAGTAGTAGAGGGAAACCATATGCCCTTCTTGGATGTGGCAACTCAGACCATAATAATTTCCGCTACTGGAGCCCTCTCCCCTGGTCCCCTGACAGCTATTTCAGCTTCAAAAGGGCTTGTTCAAGGATGGAAGGCTGGCTTCCTTTGTGCCTTGGGCCACATGGCTGTTGAGTTTCCTCTCTCGTTCTTAATAGCCCTTGGCCTCATGGATGCACTGCATAACGACTATCTGAGGGCTTTGATAGGAGGCATTGGAGGATTGGCACTAATCCTCTTCTCCATAGAGCAAATTAGGGGAGAAGCCGTTGTCTCAGAGGCTAGTTCATCGGAAGCCAGGGCCTCCTTCCTGGCAGGCGTTGTAGCTTCAGGCCTTAACCCTTATTTCATCATATGGTGGCTGACCATCGGAACAAAACTGCTCTCAGAATCCCTGCTCTGGATGGGATGGCTTGGTTTCCTCGTTGTATACGCCCTTCACGTGTGGATGGATTATGCCTGGCTCACGTTCGTCGCATACCTCTTTAGCTTGGGAAAGGGTCTGGGAGGAACATGGTATAAGGCGCTAAACAAGGTTCTGGGGCTCACAATACTCCTGCTTGGGGCAAAATTCCTGTGGGATTCGATGCTCTTACTTAAACGTTAGCTTTACCCTGTTCATCCCCCTGACTTTCCTTATTTCAACGAGTCCTTCCTCCTCCAGCTTCTTCAGATGCCTCCACACTGTTGTCTTGGGCAGATCGAGCGCTTTAATTAACTCAGACTGAAAGGCATATCCTCCTCTAGCCCTGAGCTCCTCTATTATGAGTCTGTCAACGTATGGTAGTTCCTCAAACTTCAGAGCTATCTTCTTGGACCTTCTCCTCAAAAAGAGGAGTATAGCTGAAACCAATCCTACTGCGATGGGAACTGACCAGATCCTTAAGCT
>QMVU01000285.1 GCA_003661265.1 Thermoproteota archaeon
AGCTCCTGTTGGACATATATCAACGCAAAAACCGCAGAAAATGCACCTTGTGTAATTGATACCAGGGCGCCTCTTTGGCTTAGCCTGTCCTCCTTCTTTCTTTAGCTCTGACTCATCTAGGTACATTTTCATGGCATTTGCGGGACATATCTGAGCGCAGAGGCTACAACTGATGCAGAGCTCCTTCTTATACTTAATCATCCCTCTGTATCCCTCAGGAAGCTCCATTATCTCTTCTGGATACTTTACGGTCATTCTAGGAATGAATAGATACTTGATTCCCGTCTCTATGGCTTCAAGATGATTGATCAGCCTACCTATCGGGGTAGATCCTCTTTTCATGGCACCACCCCCAGCACGATGAGACCTAAAGAGAGGAACACAGATCCTATGGAAAGAGGAAGTATCATGTGCCAGCCCATCTTTAGAGCCTGGTCTATCCTATAGCGAGGATATACTGACCTAAGGAAGACCCCGAAGACCATTATTACGAGGGACTTTATCAGCAGAATAACTCCTGGGAGCACAGGACTCCAGCTAAGGAAGCTAGGTACGGGCTGCCATCCTCCAAGGAACATTATTGAGAAAAGAAGGCAGAGAACGTAGAACTTAACGTAAGAAGCTCCCATGGTAAGTCCATAGAGAATTCCGCTGTACTCAGTGAAGGGACCCATCACGATCTCGCTCTCGGCCTCAACTATTTCGAACGGGAATCTGGAAGTGGACATAAATGAGAGTATCAGGAAAGTGATGGCTGCAAGCGGGTTCAATATTATCCCCCAAGTCCATCCGGATTGTGCCTCAACCATTTCAACGAGGTCCATGGTTCCGTAAAGGGCAGCCATCGAAAGGGCAGAGATGAACAGAGGTATCTCATAAGCCATCGTTAAATATCCTTCTCTTAACCCTCCAATAAGCGAGAATTTGTTGTTGCTAGCCCATCCAATGACCAAGACTATGGCTGGGCCAAACGTCAACAATCCAAGTGAGATAAGCAGCCCTATATCGCTCCTAATCGCATAGAAGGAGGAGCTTACTGGAATAGTAATGGAGGGGATATAAGAAACAGCGAAGAGAAAGATTGGTCCTAGTACAAACGCGAGTTTGTCCGTCTGCTCTGGAACTATTGGTTCTGCGAAGAGATACCTTAGAAGATCGGCTACCAGCTGTATGGCTCCTCCTAGCTGCTTCAGCACGTAAAGGGGGCCGTATCTAAGCTGAACTTTTGCAGCTATCTTCCTTTCAAACCATATTATGAAGAGTATGAGGAGGAAGACGGTTATTAATCCAGGGAATATCAGAGGTACGAACAGCCATGGAGAGAACAAAAGGTCCAGAATTAACTTCAGAAGATCGCTCAAACTCATTATCGATCAGCCTCCGGCGGGAAGTAATCTAGACTACCGTAAATAGCAGGAATATCAGCAACCCTGCACTCTCGTATAAGGTGCTCGAAAAGCACGACGTTCCTGAAGGAGGGAGTTACCATCCTAAATCTATACGGAGTTGTACCACCGTCGCTTATGATGTAGTAAACGAGCTCCCCTCTAGCTGCCTCTACTCTTGAGAAGGCCTCCCCCTTTGGAGGTCTCAAATTGACCATAATAGCTGGGAACTTCACCCTTCCCTTCTTTTCCATGAACTCCTTCCACTTAGGAGGTATCATCTTCAGGTAGTTCTCAGCTAGGATCGGACCGTCAGGGATTTTCTTGAGGGCCTGCCTTATGATCCTCATGCTTTGCCTTATCTCCTCAACCCTGACCAGTACTCTGGCCATAGAGTCCCCTTCCTCTCTTACCGCTACGTCAAACTCGATTTCGGGATATGCGCAGTAAGGTTGGACCTTTCTCACATCGTATGGGACTCCTGAGGCCCTTAAATTAGGTCCTACAATCCCCAGTCTTATGGCGTCCTCCTTCTTGAGCACTCCCACGCCCTCTAGCCTTGCGCGTGTAACAGGATTGCGGAGGAATATCTTTCCATAGTCCTCTAGTCTCCTCTCTATGTATCGCAAGGCTTTTTCCATCTCCTCTTCAAATCCTAGAGGCAAATCCCTCCTTACGCCACCAGGAATAATGTAGGAGTACGTTAATCTAGCACCTGTCAGCCGTTGAGCCATTTCAATCATTATCTCCCTATCTGCAAATCCCCACATGAATACTGTGGAGGAACCAAGCATGATTCCGTGTATTCCTAGCCCATAGAAGTGGCTGTGAATTCTGTTCATCTCTGCAAGTATCGTCCTGAGGTACTGGGCCCTCGGAGGAGCCTCTACCCCCAAGAGCTTTTCTAATGCTAACACGTATCCAAGATTGTGATTTGCAGCATCTGCAAGCGAGGGCCTTTCAACGAGGGGTATTATTTGAATGTATTTCTTTGTTTCTGCAAGCTTTTCCACGGTCCGGTGGACATATCCTATGTTTGGCTTTAGCCTAACGACAATGTCGCCGTCAACCTCAGCATATAACCTCATGTGGCCCGAGGATGGATGTTGAGGGCCGATAAGAAGTTCTATTGTTCTCTCTTCGCTCAACCCTGAATCCCCTCCGTTCTCACCTTGA
>QMVU01000286.1 GCA_003661265.1 Thermoproteota archaeon
AACCCCCTCAATGGATTTCAAATCCGACAAAATCTTTCTCAATTCCTCCATAATTGACCTAGAATGTTAACCGCTAAACCTAAATAATATTTTGCGTTCAACGACCCCTACTGATCAACTATTTGAGCAATCTTCGGGAGCGTAAACTTCGAATTAACGCGTTAAAGGGGTTCAAATGAGGAATAGGGAAGCACGATCAGCTATCTTGGCCTTTATGGCGAGAAACGGTTTCTGCTACAATCTTGGCCCACTCCTCCGGATTTTCGACGTTAAAGTAGAACTTATCCTTCCTCCACCTCCCAGTTTCAATGGAGATGACCAGTTCCCTCACCCTTCCCTCAGCTACTCCGACCGAACGGATCTTAGATGTTGGAGCATCTAGGAGAACGTTTGGGACCTTCAGGAAAAGGTATTTCCTTCCTCCTGTTGCGAAGATCATCCTTCTATCGGTTAAGACTAGGGCGCCCTTCTTCACAGTCCAACCCTCCAGCTTCGTGGAAATCTCAGGGGAACCGCTTGGAGACAGGGTAATACGCCCCCTGAAAACCATTTTGACCCCTGTTTCTGCCTTAAGAATCCGCTCTCTTGGGTGAAGCACGTCAGTTATTAGCTTCTCCACTAGATCTGTTCTGAACATCCTGGACCCCCTGTCTGGGGATCAAGGCACTTGTCAGCTGATAGGATAGATCGTAAACGAATATAAAGATCCAGAAGATGGCGCTCCGGACGTAGATTGAATATGATAGGGTAGCAAGCTCTAAGAGGGGTCTTATCCTCAGCAACTTGCCCATCTTTCCGGAGAACTTTCCTCTATCGGCAAGATCGCTGATTATCTCATCTAAGAGAGCTGCCGACAGGAAGAGAAAGAAGGCTTCCCTGTCAATCTTGGGAACGCTTAGAAAAGTTCCAGCTAAGGCTGTTCCAACTCCAATTCCATGCGAGAGGCTATCTATTTTCCCAGAAATTATTACCGCAGTTAAAACGCCCAATATCATGGAGGAGAGTTCTGTTAAACTTCTCATGACGTGAATTATGTCCAAACCGTACAGGAGGGCAAGGACATAGCTGAAGCCCCTTAGGTCCAGGCCCTCATCCACCTCAAGGTCTACCAGCTTCGTTAGGAAACCCAGAAGGAAGGCATCTATTGAGGCGATGAGCAGCTTTTCCATGAAAATCCCTCAAAATTGGATTCCTAGGTCCTGAAGGACCTTAGACATGAGTAGAGGGAATAATATCACCGCGTCCCCGTAGACGGTAACATGACTTGCCGTCTCCTTAAGCTTTCCCCACGATATGGCCTCCCTAGTCCTGGCGCCTGAGAGGGAGCCATCCCATGGGACTGCTGTCGTTATGTAGACAGCATAATCAAGACCTCCTCTCAACAGGTTTGCACCGATCGTGTAGTGCTTGGCTATTCCTCCACCTAAAATCATGGCACCCGTTTTATCTGCTTCAAAAACCATGTCTGCGAGCTGTTTCATGTCAGCAGTGACATCTATTCCGAAGTCGGGGTTGTCCTGCTTGAAGAAGAAGGTCTGTAATCCCACCGCCGAATCCGTTATCCCTGGGCAGAACACCGGGATTTCATTTCGCGATGCCCAGTAAAGAAATGAGCTTCTATCCTCTATACTTAGCCCGATTTCCCTGCAGAGTTCTGAGGGGGATGTCATACCACTTTTTTCCACGATCTTTCGGAATATGGGCTGAACAAGCTTTTCGAGGAGCTCATACCTGTCGTTCGATATTAAGATGTTTCCGAGCCTGTTTATCCCGGCCTCGTGCAGCTCTCTGTCATCTAAATCGAAACTTCCCAGCTTATATGACTCGTACGCCTTGATTAGGTCGTGGTCAATTGCTCCGCCCGTCGTGATTATTGCGTCGACGAAGCGTATTCTAGCCAGATCAGCAAAAACTCCTCTGAGCCCCGAAGCTACCATGTTCGCGGTGAAGCTGAGGAAGATAAGTACCCCCTCCTCCTTCATCTTCTTAACAAGTTCAACAGCTCTTCCCAATTCGGTTCCTTGAAATCCAGCGCTACTCATTTGGGAAACTAGGTCAGCAACGCTGATATCGGGTTTTAGTCGTATGTCCTTAATTTCTCCGCCTTCCATTCGATAGGCACCGGGAGAGAGGGATAGGTTGGCCTTATAATTGCTTCAGCACCGAATCGACTTGGTATCTAGAAGAAGAGGGATTTCTCTAAGGACCGAAGTGGCCCAACGAAGTCTGGACTATAACAGTCTTTAAGCCAACTGAATTCAGAGCTTCCTTGACCTTTAACATCTCCTTTGGGGAGGGCCTAACTAGAGACCTATTTCTGAAAGTGGGGAAGTAGTCCAGGACAACAACTTGCAGGTCGGAACTTATGGAGGCTATCCTCTCCCCCACCTCCAGCAGTTCTTCCCAGCTAATTAGGGCTTTGTTGTAGGGCAGCCCAACTCCTACGAAAACCTCATCCTTGTACTGATCCACGAGGTACTTGAGGGCTTCCCACTGCGTCCTCTGGTACCTCGAGGCAAGTTCCCTGTCCTTGATGCCAGTTATCCTCATGAAGG
>QMVU01000287.1 GCA_003661265.1 Thermoproteota archaeon
AGGGTCACCGCCTCCTTCCCTATCGCCTCTACGTTCGAGAGAAGCCTTATCATGCTGTCTGTGAACCTCATGTTCATGATGGGCCCTTTAATCTCTCCATTCTCTATAAGCCATGTCCCGTCCCTCGTCATGCCCGTAACGACGGCCTTTCTGGGGTGAACTATCCTGACGTAGTGCCACCTCGTAACCAGAAGTCCCTTCCTGGTTTCCCTAATCATCTCATCAACAGTCGCGTCTCCAGTTCCCATGAAAACATGTGAGGGCCCTGCTCCCATGAAAGCGAGGGCTCTCCATGCCGAATGGCCGGTAGACCTCTTTCCCTCCTTGTGAGCGTAATAAGAATCGTAAAGGAGGCCCGTTGGAATCCCATCCTTCGCTAATATAACCTTCCTCTTCGGGACTCCCTCGGAGTCGAAGGGGAAGGCTAAGCCCCTCAGGTCCCTCCCGTCGTCCCATATGTTGACCGAGTCCGCAAAGGCCTTCTTTCCCATGTAGTCGCAGACGAAGCTGGTCCCATCCTGGTAGGTCTGGGCAGTAAATCCGTAGTAGCAGAGGTAGAGCATGGCCGTTGCAACGGCATAGGGAAGGAATACGACCTCGTATTCGCCGGGCTCTATCCTCTTTGGATGAAGACTCTCAACAGCCCTTCTGGCAGCCTCTTCCCCAACTTCCTCAGGATCTATTTCCCTAACATCCCTCGATACCCTCTCAGCAAAGCCATAGCCTTTGGAGGTTCCGTCAGCGGCTATAACATTTGATCTAAGCCTTGCCATCGTGGCTGAGGCCTTAACCTCAATCCCAAGCGAATTAGCGACGGCTGCCTCGACGACAGCAGTTAAGCAGTTTCCAGCAACTGCTTCAACTTCCTTGAACTCGTGTGCCCTCTCTATCAAGGATTTCGCGATCTCGGCCCTCTCCATAGGACCGCATTTAGCTGTTTCCTCCACGTAGATTCCTGGAATTGGTTCAACGGGTTCTGGTTCAGGAAGGCTGACGAAATCGGGGTCTTCCGCCTGAAGCTCCGCTATCTTCTTGGCTCTAATCACCAGGTTTCTTATGGACTCCTCGTCAAGCGAGTTGGATGAGATCACCGATATCCTCTTTCCCAGGATGAACCTAAGCCTGAGTATCGAGTCCTCCTCCCCGACGTTCTGGTGGATCTCGGAGTTGGCGAACCTCGTGAGATATGCCCTATAACTGTAGATGCTGGCCTCAGCCTGGGTAGCGCCAACCTTCAAACTTTGATCTACGGCAAACTTGGCCAACTCCAGGATGTCCACCCTTAAAACCTCCCTACTCCAACCCTAACGTTTCTGAACCTAGCTGGGGAGCAACCATGTCCGACGAACATGGTTTGTGGAGGCTCTCCCTTCCCGCAGTTCGGAGTTCCCCACATCTTCCAGTACTTCTCGTTGCATATGGCGTCGCAAGAGCGCCAGAACTCGTATGTTATTCCGGTGTACGTTACGTTCCTTATCAGCTCCCTCATCTCCCCTTTAACTATCCTGTACCCTACCTCAGTTCCGAACTGGAAGTTAAGCCTCCTGTCATCGATGCTCCAGCTCTTGTTCGTCTCTATGTAGAGGCCCTCCCTAGTATCGGCTATGAGCTCATCGAAATCCCAGTCTCCAGGCTCCAGATTGATGTTCGTCATCCTTACTATAGGTATCCTGCTCCAGCTCGACGCTCTTGCAGCTCCTGTGCTTTTTTCAAGCCCTAGCTCGGCAGCATACTGCCTGTCGGTTAGGTAACCGGTAAATATGCCCTCCTTCACCAAGTAGACCCTCTGGGCTGGTACTCCCTCGTCATCATAGCCGAAGGTGCCCAGTCCTCCCTTAACAGTGGCATCTGCCACCAGGTTCACTATCTCGCTCCCATATCTGAACTTCCCAAGCTTATCCGTCGTGAGGAAGCTCGTTCCAGCGTAACTCGCTTCTGAGCCCATTACCCTGTCGAGCTCAGTTGGATGCCCGCACGACTCGTGTATCTGCAGGTAAAGCTGGCTCCCTCCTATGATGACGTCCATCTTGCCAGAAGGACATGATCTGGCGCTCAGCAAAGATATGGCCTCTTCAGCACACCTGGGAGCTAGGTCTATCAGGTTAAGGCCTCTTATGTACTCATAACCGGCCGTAGCGAAGTCTCCCCTAAATGAAGCTGGGAGGGACCTCCTCTGCACTTCTCCATTCCCAACGGCAGTCGCAGAAATTCCTGCACCACACCACACGATCTCCTGCCTTATCAAGGAGCCTTCACTGCTTGCAAACACCTTCTCCTCCCTATGAGCCCGCATGAAAGCCTCTGTAACCCTTATCTCCTCCCCCTTCTCCCTCATCAGCTTGTCGCACTCCATGAGAAGGGAGATCTTCTCCTCTAGGGGAACCTCGAACGGATCCTCCTTAATTGGGGTTGAGTAAGTGTCCTCAACGGCCTCGACAGGCACCAGCTTAACCCTCTTCCTCCTTACGAGGGAGCTTGCCCTAGCTATCTTCACGGCCTCCCTTGAGATCCTCTTAAGCTCCTCCTTATCGACTCTTCTGCTTGA
>QMVU01000288.1 GCA_003661265.1 Thermoproteota archaeon
ATGGTCCTCACTCGTAGATCTAGGAAGTTTTATAATTTTTCGGACAGGGTTAGCCTCTGCTATGGACCTAGAGGAGACCATTAAGGAGGCTCTTCTTGCTTTCGATCCAGATAAGCTTGAAGAGGCTGTTAAGAAAAGTCTGGAGGGTGGACACAGCGCTCTAGACATAATAAACGCCCTTACATCAGCTCTGAAGGTAGTGGGAGACATGTTCGAGAAGGGGGAGATATTCCTCGTACAACTCATCGTTGCTGGAGAGGCAAGCAAGAACGTCACATCCAAGTACCTTGAGCCCTTGATAAAGGAGGCAGGAGAGAAGAGAGAGACGCTAGGCAGGGTTGTCATAGGGACAGTTGCCGGAGACATACATGAGATAGGGAAGAACATAGTTGCCTCGATGCTCACGGCTGCGGGCTTCGAGGTAATAGACCTAGGAACCGATGTTCCGGTCGAGAAGTTCGTTGAGGCGGTTAGGCAATACAAGCCGGACATCTTGGGCATGTCAGCCCTCCTCACAACGACGATGCACGTCCAAGAGGAGGTAATAGAGGCTCTTAAGAGGGAAAGTCTCAGGGACAAGGTGAAGGTGATGGTTGGGGGGTCTCCAGTAACCCAGAGCTGGGCTGATGAGATAGGGGCCGACGGGTACGCTGAAGACGCCGTGGAAGCGGTTAAGCTGGCCAAGAAGTTGATAGGAGCTGAGTAAGATGCCCCGCTTCGAGGTGCTTGAGGAGGACGAGATAGACCTCATAGTGAGCGCCGCAAAGGAAGTGCTGAGGGAAGTTGGGGTAAAGGTTTACAACGACGAGGCTCTAAAGGTCTACTCAGAAGGAGGGGCTGAAGTAGACTTCGATAAGAAGCTAGTCAAGCTGGGGGAGGATCAGATAAAGGAGGCCTTGAAGAGGGCTCCCTCCTCCTTTAACCTTTACTCCAGAGACGGAAAAAACAGGTACACAGTTGGCGAGGGGAACACTTACTTCATCCCCGGATCCGCGGCCATAAGGGTAATAGATAGGGAGACTGGGAAGGCTAGGTCACCTCTCGCAAGGGATTACGTCGAACTGGTGAGGCTCGTCAACTACTTGGATAACCTGAAGTTCCAATCAACTGCTCTGATACCTTCTGATGTGCCAAAGGAGATCTCGGATAGATACAGGCTCTACATAGCGTTGTGCAACACGAACAAGCCTATTTACACCGGGACCTTCACGATAGATGGGGCAATAGACATGAAGGATATGTTGGTTGCTGTAGCTGGGAGCGAGGAGGAGCTGGCGAAGAAGCCAAGGGCGGCCTTCACATGCTGTCCTTCCCCTCCGCTCAAGTGGAGCGACATAACATCCCAGAACGTCATAGACTTGGCGAAATACGGTATACCAGTTTCCATACTTCCGATGCCCCTCGTGGGCCTTGCATCTCCGGCAACAATTGCTGGTTCCCTTGTTCAACACGTGGCGGAGTTCTTCTCAGGCCTAGTGCTTGCTGAGTTCGTGAGGCCCGGAACTCCTGTCCTTTTCGGAGGCTCACCTGCCCCCGTTGACCAGAGGACGGCGACAACCCTCATGGGAGCCGTCGAAACCGTAATGATGACCTCGGCCCTCTCGCAGATAGCAAAAACCCTGAACGTTCCCACGGACATGTATGTCGGACTTAGCAACTCAAACATTCTAGACGAGCAGGCCTCAGCCGAGACAATGCTTGGCATGGCCCTGGGAGCCCTTGCCGGGATAAACATGATAGAAGGCGCTGGAATGATAGAGTTCGAGAGCTGTCAGTGCTTCGAGAAGCTTGTAGTGGACAACGAGATTGCGGGAATAGTTTACAGGCTCCTGAAGGGAATCGAGGTTAGCGAGGACCTCTTGGCCTTGGACATACTAAAGGAGGTCGGGGCTGGAGGTAGCTTTACCTCGAGCATGAAGGCGATGAAGCTCGTCATGGAGAGGTTCAAGGAGGAGATACACCTTCTGGGCCCCCTCTTCAACACGCTTGACAGGAAGGCGTGGGAGGTCAAGGTTGGGAAGGACGTGAGGACAAAGGCTAGGGAGCTAGTGAAGGAACTGCTATCCAAGGCTGAGCCCGACCTCCCTCCAGAGGAAGTCATCCAGGATCTTAACAGAATAATGGATTCCTCAGCTAGGAAGTACGGGACTAAGCTCGAAAATCTTCCATGGAAGTGCGGTAAGGGTTAGCATTACCCTCCTCCCTTTTTGTACCAAATGTCGTCGAGTTTGACTAATTTGCCTGACAAAACCGTTTAATTAGATGGGGGAGTAGCCATACTGAAATGTCCAAGGAGAAGATAGCTAAGATTTTGGGTTACGTCTCCATTTTGCTCATACTGGCCGCCACCGCGTGCATGATAGTTTCCTTATTCACTCTCTCTGGAACCATAACCTCAATCCTCTCTGAGGGAGTTATGGAGGCCTTCCAGGCTAACGTAACGGTGAACCCACTTACAGGGACTATCTCCGGGGTAATAGGCTTAAGGGTGGTAGGAGGAGGGCTTATGAGCACGAACGTCTCGGCAA
>QMVU01000289.1 GCA_003661265.1 Thermoproteota archaeon
TCAAAGATCCAGTCAAATAGGGCCGCAGAAGGCAAGGCCCCTAGATCCTCGCTTCATCACCTCGCAAGGTTCCTTACACTTGCGCTGAGCAAGCTAGGAACGAACGGCATAGCTTACATAACAACGAAGGAGAAAAATAGGCTCTATCTTGAGGTCTGGGACATGAGAAGCGCAGAACTTCTGTCAGAAGTTTGGGGAGAATTCAGGAATTGCATTTTCATGTCTGGGACGCTAGCGCCCATAGAAGCCTTTGCAGAGATGTCTGGCATTCCGGATTGCATTGGAAAAGTTTTTCCTTCGCCTGCAGATCCTAATAAGATAAGAAGCTTTATCCTGACTGGGTTATCCACAAAGGGGGAAGTACTTGATGAGGAAACTATTAGGAAATATGCGGTGGCCATAAGGGCTTTCCTTGAAAGGGTGAAGGGAAACGTCGCGATCTTCACGGCAAGCTATAGGATTCAGAATGACCTGATGCCGGACATAGTAGATTCAGCTATAGACAGTGGAAGAGAGCTCTTCGTGGAGAGGGAGGGCATGAAGGGGGAGGAAGCCAGGAACATGCTCCTGAACTTCAAGAGATCTGAAGGAAGGGGCGTCTTAGTAGCGCCGGTCAGGGGTAGGTTTGCGGAGGGAGCCGACTTCCCAGGGGAGGAGTTGGTCGGAGCCTTTGTCGTCGGAGTCCCGTTCGCAAGGCTTACACTAAGGACAAAGCTCGATGTAGAATACAACCAGAAGATTTACGGTAAGAGAAAAGGGTTGTACTATGCATATATCGTACCTGCCATGAGAATGGCCTCACAGGCTCTTGGAAGGGTGATAAGATCATCTGAAGATTACGGAACCTTCGTTTTAGGTGATGAAAGGTTTTTGAGACCAGAACTTGTTAGATTGCTTCCAGATTTTGTAAGGAGAACAGCTAGGGTTGTAAGCTATCTTAATCTCCCTGAAGCTCTGGACTCAACTAACATGTGAGATGTAAGGCTGCTGAGACATCTTCCCTCTTTGACAGTTCGTTAAATCTTCTGCAGGCATCTGCCGTCCTCTCTATAATGATTTTTATTCCCCTATCCTCCAGGAACTTTATCGTCTCCTTTGGAACCTTCATGAGACCGGAATAGCCTGTTCCAATGATGAGGATGGATGGAGGATCTTTTAAAATGACTTCCAGGTCTTCGGGGACTAGATTATGTCCTTCTTTTCTCCACCAGTCCGCATAAACCCTTCCCTTGTGAATTATGACATCTCTCGTGTATTCGGCGTCTCCTATCTTAATCCTCCCGAACTCATACTTCTCTATGACAAGCTCTACCATCTTCGTCTTTTCCATGGGACCCAAAAGATAAATAAATTAGGTCGGTCCATCCTCGTGAAGGAGCGGTCCGTACATGCAGTTGCCCTTGATCTCCCGATTGAGGGAGATAACCCGTCGGATTAGTGAGAGGTTAGATAGGTTCCGCAGCTACATCGATATGTGGAGGGCTGAGGGGATAATTCGAAGGTATTTTGGAGCTAACGCATTTGACGGAGCGATGACGACCTTGGGGATTCTCATAGGTGCATACGTTACCGGCAGCCTCGATCCTTCCTTGATAGTTGGGATCACCATAAGCACGTCCATTGCCCTGGGCACTTCTGGTATCTTCGCTGTATACCTAATAGAATCGGCTGAGAGGCAGAAGAGCCTAGAAGAACTAGAATCAGCTGTTCTAGTTGATCTCCAAGATACGCTCCTCGCAAAGGCCAGCAGATTTGTTTCCTCGCTCACAGCCCTGGTTGATGGGATAGCTCCTGTTTTAATAGCACTAATAGGGGTTTCTCCGTTTCTTATATGCCTAAAAAAGCCGTATCCAGTCGAATATGCTGCCATCTCCTCTCTGATAATAATATTTATGACACTATTCGCCCTTGGCTACATGATAGGAGCAGGCAACCTGAAGCAGCGGTCCATATACGGCATAAAGATGCTTATCGCCGGTATTATTGCAACTTTCCTCTCGATCCTACTTAAACAGGCCTAAAGATCAAGCGCAGCATGAATGCAGGGAATCAGCATCATTTTTTAATTGACCCCTGAGGAGCCTCTTGATAGCCTTGCAACGCGACTTCTACGTTGTTACGGAGGAGGAGATAAAAGAGGGAAAGGTCGTCGATGTCTATTTTTTGAGGACTTTGGAGACCATGAGAAGGCTTGGAATAAGCAGGAAGAGGGTAGTGGCCGAAATAGCTGCGAGATCTCTTCCTAAATCAAGGATACCTCCATACGAAAGGTGGAAGTGGGGCGTTCTAGCAGGAGTTGAGGAGGTAGTCAAGCTCTTGGAGGGAAGGAAAGTAGACGTTTACTCCCTCCCAGATGGAAGCCTCTTTCACCCAAAAATCCCAGTTATGAGAATTGAGGGTCCATATGAGGAATTTGGAGCCTTGGAAACGAGTATCTTAGGATTTCTGTGCTCCCTATCTGGAGTTGCAAGCACAGCAGCGCACGTGAAGATTGCAGCAAAGGGAAAGCCCGTCATCA
>QMVU01000290.1 GCA_003661265.1 Thermoproteota archaeon
GCCGAACGTCTTGGAAGAAAGGATCCAGAGAAGATCGCAGTAACGGTCTGGAACAAACTAGCAAGGTACTACGATAGCCCGATGGAAGCAATTATCGAAGCCATGAGGACGGGACCTGATGTCCTTAAGAAGGCAGGATTGGAAGACGAACTAGCTCAAGCCCTGCTGGAGGAGGCCAAATCTCATATAACGACTCCAATCTACATGAAGGTAATCGGAATAAAGCTGATATCCTTCGCCCCAAATGGGGTGGAGGTTGTAAGGAAAGCTTTGCTTCAGGGGATAAAAGCGGTATCCCCTGAAGATGAGGTAGAAGTGGATATATACTCTGTCGGCTCACCAAAATACGTAGTTAGGGTTAAATCAGCTGATCCTAAGGCTGTGAGGAGGATATCCAGCGAGGTTGTAGGGACCATACTGAAGGCGATAAAGAGGGAAGGAGGTATAGGTGAAGTAGCATGGGAGAAGAGCTACAAGAAAAGAATAGCTCCAGAGAAATGATGAGAAAGTGTCCAAAATGTCAGAGGTATACTTTCTCCGAGAGATGCCCCGAATGCGGCGAGAAAACTGTTAGCCCGCATCCCCCGAGATACGTACAACTTAGATTCTTAGGATCTACGAAGAGGTAACCGTTATTCTCAGCCCCTCTTTACAATAACTCGATGCTTCAGGGAATCCTTGGTTCAATTGGATTCCAAAGATCGTCGTTTAGCTTACAAGCGGCTGCCCTAAGATCGGCAAATAAGCTTCCTTTCCCTATCCTTAAATGTCGAACTTTATTTAGCAAATTGTTGAATGAATGGAGAGCCCGTCTGTGATGGATTTCAGCGTCTGGAAGACCTATTTCCGGGCTCTGTGACAAAATTTTAGTGAGAATACATCTTCTAAATTAGTTAAGATTGTTAGATGTCCGAAATCTCCTATACTATAAGATCTTATGCTAAAATCCTTCAATCTCCCACGAGAATCATATTGCAACGTTTCGCAACGTTTTCGCAAGAATATTTAAATATTGTCCGAGGACCGTTGGTCCCGCCCCGGCGAGAGAGGCCGGGGCGAATAAAGACACAGAAAAGTGAGTGAGTATGTATAAGAAGCTATGTGTACTGGCCCTTGCGGCCCTTGCTCTGGTAGTAATCGTCCTTCCAGTGGCAGCACAGCCGTTCGTCCACGAGTTCCCGCAGAACTTCATAAATCACATAAATGAGAGCTATGGAGGAGTTCCAGTCCATGGAACCATATTCACGGAGAATGGGACGCCGACAATAGCCATAATCCTTGGAGAGAGGGCATTGCCCCACGACGTCGTTGGTGCAACCCTCCTTGGGTTCAAGATAGGGACCCACCTCTACTACTGGCGTGCCCCAGACGTTGACGGAAGCCTCCTAGGCGACAGGTACGCGAGGAAGGTCTGGATAGAGGACTGGTCAGTAATCTATGACAGATACGACCTACTAGATCAGAGCGATCCCCTCGATGGTACAGGAAACCTGATCCTATTTAGCAACGCAACTCCGACGCTTGAAACCCCGTTTGAGGAGATATACTGTGTCGATCCGGATGTTAACTACTGGATCGTACCGCAGTACTTCTTCTTCGACCCGGCCCAGCCAGGGATTCCAGACAACGGAACCCTGAAGTTCATGGTAGGTTATAAGGTAAGTGCGACCGAGATGGACACTGCAAAGCTAAACGGGATGGTAGTGCTCAGCGACACTTTGCTGAACCTTTACGCTGGTATAGATAACGACGGTGATGGTTCCATTGACGAGGATGAAATCGATGGTGTAGACAACGACGGTGATGGTGCTACTGACGAGGACCCAAGCGCGATACCTAGGGACATGGACTACTACTACGACTTCATAAACATAGATGATGATGGAGATGGTTCCATTGACGAGGATCCAGTCGATGGTGTAGACAACGACGGTGATGGTGCTACTGACGAAGACGACATCAACCCATTTACTGACAGGGATGCTAAGGGAGGAACTCCGCTCCTTGGAGGAAGGATTGAGTGGAAGCACATGGGTCTCCAGTTCTCTTGGCCTCCCACTCCGCAGTACTTGCAACTCGATGTCGATTACTTCATAGATTGGTTAGGATACACCATAATGGTCGAGAGCATAACGACTTACGATCTCGATGGAAATGGAGTGCCCGATCATGTCAATGTGGAGTTTGTGATAAAGGACGCTTCTGGTATGGTCATTGACACATTCGATACTTACGACCCTATAGCCAACTTAGCTACTTTGGATACAGATCCGCTAACCTGGCAGAGGTACTGGTATGCGTTCGATGGTCCAAGTGTCCTCAAGGTAGAGCTTGATATAGATAGAGATGGGGACACCGAGGCTGTATTGAGCTACTTCTATGTTGAGATCTGGGACGTTGACTGGGATCATGACTTGGTAAGGTGCCAGTTCTTCAGCACAAACTTCGTCCCGCCAATAGTATTTGAGGGATGGGTCAACGATCCAGCTGGAGGTGCTGACTTAGAGGACTTCGA
>QMVU01000291.1 GCA_003661265.1 Thermoproteota archaeon
CCCCAAGCCCCTACCTGAACCCCTTCAAGGGCCTCTATCTCCTCCCAACTTCTTGGCTCCCTGATCTCTATCTTCCACAACTTCCCTTCCTTGTCCCTGATCTCAAGGAAGTCGAGGGCTTCCATCTGGGCAAGACGCCTCCCTTACTTTTTTTATCTTTCCAGAAGGTACGAGCTTTTTATCAGCCAGCCTTCATTTCCCTCAAGATCCTTATCATCTCGGGTACTATTTCATATAGATCTCCCACAACACCTATCTTTGCGTAATCGAATATCCTTGCACTCGGATCCTTGTTTATAGCGACTATGACATCTGAGTTCTTCATCCCAGCCAAGTGCTGGACGCTCCCTGATATCCCACAGGCTATGTAGAGCTTAGGCCTGACCGTCTTACCGCTGAGCCCAACCTGCCTGCTCTTAGGCATCCATCCCTTGTCGACGATTACCCTGCTGGCGGCTACGGTTCCTCCTAATAGATTAGCCAGCTCTTCCAGGAGCTTGAAGTCCTCGGGCGCCCTAATGCCCCCGCCGCCGGCCACAATTACCTCAGCGTCCTCAATGCTCTGACCCTCTTCGACCACCTCCCTGAGCACGACAGTCCTATCCCTGAGTTTCTCCGGGACCCTCATCTCCACAACTACTCCCTTTCTATCAGGGTCTTCCTCGGCCTCCTTCATGACCTTGTACCTCACCGTGGCCATCTGGGGCCTTCTATCCCTGCACACTATGGTAGCCATTATGTTCCCGCCGTATGCTGGCCTCGTCTGGATTAAGTTCCCCTCCTCATCCACGTCCAGACCTGTGCAGTCTGCAGTCAAGCCCGTTTTCAGCCTTGCGGCTATGACTGGGGCAAGAGCCCTTCCGAAGCTAGTACCTCCCATCAACAGAATGCTGGGCATCTCCGCCCTAACTGCATCCACGATCAGATCAGCGTAGGGGTCCTCCCTCAACTTCTCAAGCCTCTCATCGTCGTAGACCAGGACCCTGTCTGCTCCCCTCCTTATCAGGCTCTCTGCCTCCTTCCTAATACCACTTCCTATGAGGACGCATGTTAAGGTCTCTCCAAGCTTATCTGCAAGCTTCCTTCCTATCCAGAGCAGCTCGTAAGTGATTCTGTGAATCTTCCCCCTCCTCTGCTCAGCTACGACCATCACTCCCCTGTACTTGGACTTATCAAAAGCCTTCCTTGGAGCTTCTGAGATGCGTATTGCCCCTTCACCGCAAGAAGAAACACAAGCTCCACAGAGCTGGCAGCAATTCTCGTCTATCTTCGCTTTTCCCTCGATCAACTGGATGCAGTTGTAAGGGCACGCGCTAACGCAGGCACCGCAACCACTGCACTTTTCCTCGATTACCTCTATAGCCATCTCCCTCATCTCACAAACCCCAGTTCAATGAGCTTCTCAACAAGCTTCTTGGCGAGCTCCTTTGGATCTCCCCTAAGGACCTCTCCCCCTGTGGGCTCAGGAGGTGTTTCGACTTTTATAACCCTGGTTGGGGAGCCCTCAAGCCCGAACCTACTTCTCTCGCATATCTCGGCTAGATCTTCGGCTGTCCAAACCCTTATCTGAGCCTTCCTCGCTCTAATCTTGTCCTTTAGGGAGGGAAGTCTCGGATCGTTTATGTCCTTGGTCACTGTAAGCAGGCAAGGGAGGGGAACTCGCACTACCTGATATCCTTCCTCTATCTCCCTGTGCACTATGAGATAGTCCTCCCCAATTTCCTCTATCTTCCTGACGTAGGGAACGAAGGGAATTCCGAGGTTCTCTGCAAGCTCAGGTCCTACTTGGGCTGTGTCCCCATCTGTCGTCTTCTCGCCGCAGATTATGAGGTCGAACTTCCCTATCTTCCTGATGGCGCAGGATAAGGTGTAGGAAGTGGCCAGGGTATCAGCCCCAGCTAACGCCCTGTCGCTGAGCAATATGGCTTCGTCAGCGCCCATGGCCAGTGCCTCCCTAAGGGTGGACTCAGCCTGAGGAGGCCCCATGCTGATGGCTATGACCTTCCCTCCTACCCTTTCCTTGATCCTCACGCCCTCTTCTAAGGCGTTGAGGTCGAAGGGATTCGTCTCAACTTCTATTCCTTCCCTTATCAGCGTCCCCCTCTCTGGATCTATCTTAACCTCCTGAGTGGCTGGAACCTGCTTTACACAAACTATGATCCTTAGCCCCATCCTACCACCTTTCAAGGAAGACAGTTCGAAGTACTCCCCCCTTTCAGGTATAAAGGCATTCCCTCCTGTCGTCGCTGACTATCTCTTTTGGAAAAACTGCTGATGGATAAAGTAAAGTAAAATGGGTACCTTCACCCTTGAGTGAGTCATATGGAGGAGAGGATAATAGAGGATCTGAAGTCTATCGTCGGGCCTGACTACGTAATAAGCGATCCGGACGGAGTGAAGCAATATCTTCTCGACGAAACTTCCAAGAACATATGTCCGGAGCCCTGCTATGATGTGGTGGTCGTGAAGCCGAGGAGCACGGAGGAAGTTTCCAAGATCATGAGGTACGCCTAC
>QMVU01000292.1 GCA_003661265.1 Thermoproteota archaeon
GGGGTGATCAGTCTTCCCCCCATCCTTGGAACGAGGATGGTCTCCGCCTTCCCACAAGCTTCCCTCTTGACTTCAAGGTAGATCTGGCCGTAGTTCAGCTCCGGGACTACGAAGTATCTGACCTGCTCAGCCCATTTCCTGATTATGTGCTCGGCAAAAGGCCAGATCGTGATCAGCCTTATGTACCCTACCTTAACCCCCTTTTCCCTTGCCATCCTAACGGCCCTCTTTGCAGGACGCGAGACCTGACCGTAGCAAACGACGGCTATCTCAGCATCATCGAGGAATTTCTCCTCAACTCGGACGATCTCCTCCCTGTGAACCCTGATCTTATCGTTGAGCCTCCTTATCAGTTTCTCCTGCGCCTCAGGGGTGGTGTCTGGGTAACCCCTCTCATCGTGCGTCAGGCCGGTCGTCTTTATTGAGTAGCCCTCCCCAGCGCACGCCATGGGCGGGATGAGGTCCTCGTCAGGCTTGTATGGAAGGTACTCCTCAGGAGGGACCTTTGGTTTCTTCCTGTAAACGAGCTCTATCTCCTCCTCTGGGGGCACGACCACCTTCCCGGCGCTATGGCAAACAGTCTCACTCGCAAGCATTATCACGGGAACCCTGTACTTCTCAGCAAGGTTAAAGCACTGTATTGTCAGGTCAAATGCCTCCTGAGGGGACTCAGGTGAAAGCGCAATTATCTCGTAGTGTCCATGGCTACCCCACTTCGCCTGCATCACGTCCCCCTGCGAGGTCAGGGTAGGAAGCCCAGTACTAGGTCCTCCCCTCTGCACATCCACTATGACGCACGGCACCTCCATCATAACCCCGAGCCCAATGTTTTCCATCATTAAGCTGAGACCTGGGCCCGAGGTGGCCGTCATCGACTTCACTCCTGCCCATGAGGCACCCAATATGGCTGCCATCGAGGCCAATTCGTCCTCGAACTGGACGAATACCCCTCCTACCTCCGGGAACCTCCTGGCAATGTGCTCAGCTATTTCGCTTGCAGGCGTTATGGGGTAACCAGCAAAAAACCTGCAGCCCGCGGCTATTGCTCCTTCTGCAATAGCTATGTTTCCATACCAAAAATGCTTGCCTGTTAAAACCGCCTTCCCCATTGTATCGCCCCCTACTCATCGGATTCCCTTTCCTCAACCCAGATAGCATATTCGGGACATATCACCTGACAAAAGCCGCAGGCAACACAGAACTTCCCCTTCTCAGGTTCCTCAACAACCTCCGGGAGGTGATATCCCTTCTCGTTCACCCTGTTTGATCTCTTGAGCACCTGCCTCGGGCAGAAGTCTATGCACAAACCGCATCCCTTGCACCTCTCTTCAATAATGTGAACTTTTCCTCTGGAAATCTTAACCTTCTGACTCGGTAGAACCTTGCTAACCGTTGGCATCTCGCTCTTCCTACCTCCCCAGTTTATTAGTTAAAAACATTTACTCATGAAGGATCAGCTCTGAGATGAGGACAGGAGCCTTCACCTATTCGGGAGTAATAGAAGATTACGACGGAATTTTTAGTGGGGATTAGGGCGCAAAGGATACTTAATCTTCGTCCAATCGCCGCTAGGGGCCGATCCTCCAATTTTAACCTCCCTCTTAGGAGGTCGCTCCCTTCTTCTTATAAACTCTCCTAAAGTAGGAAAACACCACTAAGGTGGACGAGGATCCCGAATTGACCGTTTTTTCATTTTCCTATGTTATGGAAAATGTTTCAATTCGCTGGAGCGGCTACACGCCAAATCCCTAGGATGCGGGAGGACTGGGAAGTTAAATCCCCAGATGAGCTCCAAACGCAGTCGAACGAGTGAGCACCTCGTTAATTAGTGAGAAGGTTTTCGGTAAAGCTGATCGAGATGGGGATGAGTGCCGAGGAGATAATGAATTTGGCCCTGGAGATGGCTGGACTTGAGTCTATTCCAGCTGATAGCGAGATATACAACCCAAAGGAAGAAGTTAACAGGGTTTTGTTTTCCATAGATGTGGGAGTTCCCGGCCTGCTTCTTGCAAAGATGCTGGGCTGCGATGCAGCCATAGCTCATCATCCTGAAGGAGGAAGAGCAGCTGTAGAGGGCTTTAAAGTGTTCAAGAAGCACGTAGACCTCATGGTAAGGAATGGTGTACCGAAGGAGGTGGCCGAGGAAGCTGTGGAGAGGAAAATGCGCTCATTGATGGTTGAATCCCACAGACATAATTACGACCTTGCGCCAAGCGTCGCTAGACTCCTTGCCATGGGGTACATGAACATTCACAACCCTCTCGACGAGATAGGCAGGAGGATGCTACAGGAAGTTGTCGACAGGGTAGGAGAAAGGGCTAAGGTTAAGGACCTCATGCTTTCCCTCATGAGGCTCAAGGAGTTCAGTTCCGCGCTAGCTCCGATCATGTTAGTGTTAGGAGATGAGGAAAACGAGGTTGGAAAGGCTGTTGTCGCCCACGGTGCCTTCACCAACGGCGGAAGCGAGGTTGCAAGGGCATACTTTGAGCACGGGGTTGACACACTGATTTACA
>QMVU01000293.1 GCA_003661265.1 Thermoproteota archaeon
AGACTACCGTTTGAAATCGAAAGTACTTGCTAATCTGCCCCTCTCCTACTCCGGAGAGGGCGGTGTGAGAGAACTCATCGAGAAATCCATGAACATCCTGAAAGGAGCCACTTTAGTTGAGGAAAAGAAGGCAGTTGATAAGATATTCAGAACATTGGCAAAAAACCCAAATTTAGTGGCTTATGGGATAAGGGACGTATTACAATCGCTAATAAGCGGGGCAGCGGAAATGGTGGTCATTCTAAACGATCTAGATTATATTCGTGTCAAGAGAACATGCCAAAACTGTGGTTTTTCCGAAGAGAGATTGATAAAGGAGGATCAAAGGGGATCTCAGCAGAACTCTGTTCCATGTCCGGAGTGTGGATCGACTACTTTTGAGGTGGAGGAGGAAGACATAATTGATTACGTGGCTTCCCTTGCTGAGGAGATATCAGCGGAGGTAATTGTAGTATCAAGCAACACCGAATGGGGAGAACAGCTTAAGGCTCTTGGAGGGGTAGCTGCGCTCCTGAGGTATGAAACCTCAGTTAGTTAACTTTTTATTGGTCAGAAAGGGAAGTTAATGGGCCGGTGGCGCAGTCTGGTAGCGCGCCGCTCTCGCACAGCGGAGGTCGCGGGTTCGAATCCCTCCCGGTCCTCTTTCATCATGTTTGCGTCTATTTCCCAGCAAAATGTTTGAATTTTAGGATGTAACATCTATACGGGCCTCCCAACGTAGATATTATCCTTATCTCTGATTATCTTCACCCTAACTTCGGATCCAATTGGCAGACCTGCCGCATTAAGGACCATAACAGCCCTGTTCTTAGCTACAGCCAATGCCTCCCCTAGCCGCCAACCAATTCCAACTATCTTAGCCTTAACTATTTGCCCTACTCTCATAACCTTCGGAAGTCGTGGAGCAGGATGTATCCCGAAATCCTCTGGAGATAACACAAGCTTAACTCCGAATTCGGATTCCAACTTCTCTAGGGCAGAGTAGAACTCCGACCAACTCATTGGTCTGACCCCCTTAGGTTTCCTTCCGAGCCTGTGAGGGATATACTTTTGAATCCCAAGTGCCGGCCATTTTTTCCCAGCCCCGACGGATAGAGCAAACTCTATGATTTTGGGTATGTCTTTGTCGTTAATCCTTGGGAGCCAGACGGGAGCAATCAGAAGGTCCATATCTGTGCATTCTGTGATTATACTAGCCCGTTCCTTCACCTTTTCCACATCATAAAGTGGATTACCACTCAGAAAACGCGCGAGTTCTGCGTTAAGTGAGTCGATGCTTAAATTTACTCTATCCAGACCTGCTTCTTCCATCTCATATATTCTCTCCTCCGTTAGAAGATGTCCATGGGTTTGAAGTGAGACCACCTTGACTCTAGGGTTCTGTTTTAACCTCTTAATGAGATCTATAAGATAAGGATATGTTAGAGGATCCCCTACCGTATCAATATGACCCTCTATGTCCTCTATTCCCTTAAAATCAGCTAAGGCATTGAAGTAGTTGATCATGTAGTCTAAGTCGACGAGGTACTCCGCCAACCTTGTTCTGGATCTCGGACCAGCATCTGTAGAACAAAAAATACATGAAAGAGGGCACATTGATGAGGGCCTTATCTGAATAACGTTTGTTCCCCTTTCAATTAACCCAAAGGGGATGGCACCGATGAGAGGAACCTTGCTCTTCTCAGAGACCTGTACTAAGGTGGTATTAGAGGAGCGCAGAGCATCTCTCAATTACTTCGCCTCCTTGCTTTTGCCTTCTAAGATATAGTTTAGTATAAGTTGCGCAGCGGATTTATCAAGGGGCTGGTTCTCGTTCCCGCATTTAGGGCTTAAGAGGCCGCAACTTAGACAACCAGATTCGCAGGTACACTCCTTAACGTTGATGTACGTCTTTCTTACCCAAGAGAAGAGGTCGTCATACAGCATTTCAGCTATGCCAACACCTCCAGGGTATGCCTCATATATGAAAATTCCTGGACCACCCAGCTGGGGATGATAAGGGGTTGAGACTCCCCCCAGATCCGTTCTATCTGACAGAGTGAAGAGGGGAGCCATAGCTATTAGGGCATGCTCGCATCCGTGAATCCCTCCATGGAAATCCATACCTCTGCTCTCAACATAGTGAAGCATTTTCGGCGGAAACTGAAGCCATATAGCTTCTGATTCAAACTCATAAGCGGGCAGGGAGAGAGGTACAATCTCCTTTGGAGCACCACCTCTTATTGGTTTCTTTCTGAAACCAACAACACGCTCAGTAACCCTGACTTCCCCGTGCTTTACCTTAACTTCCCCCATGCTGAACTCATGCAGGACTTTCAATATCTTCACGTCAGAAGAGATGAGCTCTTGGGTGTAATATTTTAAAACGGTCTTTCTCAAGAGAACGCCCCTGTTCTTGATATCTAGACCCACGACTAGGTATGCCCTGTCCATGTGTAAGTAAACGGCCCCAGGATAGCATTCCCTGAAAACCCTCGCTCCATCCACGTAACCTATCTCTTTTCCGCCATCAA
>QMVU01000294.1 GCA_003661265.1 Thermoproteota archaeon
GAGCAAGAGAAATTGAGATAAAAAGGAAATACGGCCTTAGGTCCTTGAGTGCACTTCTAGAAGAGAAATGGAGGAAACTATCCGAGCTTAAGGAGCAACAGCTTAGGGGAAAAGATGTAAGGAGATACTCTATACAGCGAGCAGAAGATGAAGTTGAAAGGGCAAGGGCCAGGATTGAGGAATTTAAACGCAGAATGGTGCTGGAGAGCAGTCTAAGTCTAGTTCCTCCTAATGTCATTGGGATCGCAATTGTGAAGCCAGCACAAACAGGATCTGAGGAGGGATTTGCTGAGAGTAGCGAAATAGAGAAGATTGGTATGGAAGAAGCTATGAAATATGAGAGAATGCAAGGAAGGAATCCTGAGGATGTATCCGAGCAAAACTTAGGCTTCGATATTAGATCATCTGGCCCTTCTGGGGTAAGATACATCGAAGTAAAAGCAAGAGCTAGTTCTGGATCAATTGCCCTTACGCCAAACGAGTGGATTGCTGCCCAAAGGTTCAGAGAGAAATATTGGCTTTACATAGTGACCGATGCAGCCAGCAACCCTAAGCTGCATTGCATTCAGGATCCTATAGCTAAGCTCAAACCTAGAGAAGAGATAAGAGTTGTCAAGTATGTAATACCTGAAGATGAATGGCGGAAAGCATCTCAGACGTAGTGTGGATTCTTTGACAATAGCTCTTAATCCTATCGGTTAGATCCTCACAGTTCAGTTAGTCGCATTGTTATTTCTACGAGTAAGCCCTATCGAATAACTTAGGTTTAGTTAAATTTTTCTTTCTCATTCGCAGGAAAGAGTTGATGAAAACCATTTTGATAGTCTCCGCTTCACGCAGGATGAAGTCAAAGGCATCTCCTGCAAGGGAGATGTATGAAGGCCCTCTCTTCAGGATGGTGAAGAGATTCTGTGAGGCCAAAGGATACGATTACGCGGTAGTATCCCCTAAGCACTGTCTAGTTCTCCCAGATGAGTTGGTTGAACCTCATTCAGATGTTAACTTAGCCGATGAGAAGGTCTTCGGAAGGCTTCAGGAAAAGGTCCTGTCAAGACTAAAGGAGATCTTACCTAGATACGATAGGGTAATCATCGTTGCAGGGACCAGATATAGAGAGCTTCTCAAGCCAGTCTGGGACGATCGTTTCACTTACATTAAAGCGTCTGGATACGGTGATATGGTCAGAAAGGTTAAAGAATTAATTTAGTCGAGCCATATTCCCTTCCTGCGGGTAACTTTAATTTTATTCCTGGTTCTCTCGAGTTGTGACTTACTGGATCTTCGTTACCTCGGAGAAGAATTGGAAGGTAATTAGAGATGAGAAAGTATGGGGAATGCCCCTAAAAAGGGAGAACTTGATAAAGAAGCTGAAAGTGGGGGACGAGGCCTTCATCTACCTAAAGCAGGAGAAGAAGGGTGATGAAGTACTCCCCTCTAGGATAGTTGGCCTCTTCGAGATAGCCTCAGAAGCCTTCAAAAGTAGCGAACAAATATTCAAGGACCGCTCATATCCTTGGAGGGTGAAGCTAAGGCCTAAAATTGTGTTGAAAGATAAATATCTTGAGTTCAAGCCCCTCCTGGCAAAGCTGAAGTTTACAAAAGGGGCTAAGGGATGGGCCGCATACCTCAGAAGCGGAATGGCCCAGATTCCTGAGGAAGACTACCGATTGATTGAGGCCGAAATTCGAAAGCTATCATAATCATACAGACGCAGATCGTGGGACAATTAGTACTAGTGAGATCCTTTTTCAAAAGAAGAGCAGATCTCTTAACCTTACTGAACAGTTAAATCTTTGTTTTGTTAATTTCACCAAAATGTCTTCAACAAATAACGCCATTATCAATGTGAGAAGCTTCACTCACCCTCACATCCAATCCCTATTCCAAGAGGGCCTTTGGGGCTTGCCAGACAATCCGATAAACAGAGCTAGGTGGGAGAAATTAAGTCCAGGATCAAAAATCCTTCTTTACGGTGAGTATAAGGGGAAGAAAGGGGCCTGGGTTCTATGCACTTTGAAGGAGAGGAAGCTAGCGGATAAACCAATTCCTTACTGGCAACCTCCCTTAGGCTATCCTCTTCTCGTTTATTTGGAACCCATAATTCCTCCTAAACTAAAGTCCCAGTCTGATTTGGACGATATCAAGCCTATAACCAAGGAAGAACTGGCATCAGCCTTCTCCATTAAGGCTCTAAGAGCGTTATACGACAGGCGGTCCATCTACACTTTTGGGGAAAGAAAGGAATCAGGAATCACCTACTCCATCTCGAAGTTTGAAGGGGTTCTCAACGAATTCTTGGCAAGAAACAGGAAAATTCCAAAGCCAAAGAAGCCAAATCACGACGAGATAAAGGAGCTTATCTACCAGATAGGGCTAATTCAAGGGAAGTTCCCAGTAAAGGAGTATCCTATAGAGGGAAGGCGCATATACGTAGTTTGGAGAAGGACAGCTAGGAGCGTTCCTTATGTTGCTTGGGAGGTGAGCTTCTCGGGAGGAGACCTGTTTAAGGA